>PHEV01000241.1 GCA_002843035.1 Actinobacteria bacterium HGW-Actinobacteria-5
CTGCCGGCGACCACCGACATCGCGGCGAAGGCAGCGGTCTGTGCGGCCAGCCCGTACTCGACGAAGCTGGTGTGGGCGACCACGACCCCCATCACCGGTGGGATGACCAGGGTCTGGATCGCTCGGGGCGAGCGCAGGAAGAAGTAGCGCAGCTGCTGGGACGTGGCCGCGAGTGTCGGTCCCATCGGCAACCCGCGAAGGATCCCCGGAGTGAGGGGCAGGTCGGTCGCGTTCCGCCGGGACCGGGAGCGATACCGGGCGGCCGTGGCGCCGTCCACTCGCCGGCTGAGCACCCACGCCCACGCGGCCACGGCGAGACCAATCGTGACCAGGATGATGCCGAGCCGCAGCCCCAGGTCGGGCCAGTCGCCGTCCCTCGCGCCCAGGATCGCCCGCCCCGCGGCGCCGGGCGGCGTCCAGCTCAGCACGGTGCCGAGCAGGCCGGACGCGGACTGGTTGACCAGGCCGGCCGCGGTGGAGCGTGCCTGCTGGGCGAAGAGGTACACCACGAGCACGAGCAGGCTGGCGGCGAAGGCCGCGATATCGGTGCCGCGACGGGACCGGAGGGCGCCGGCCAGGAGAGCCTGGGCAGCGCGCGAGACCGCCACGCACATCACCGTGAAGAGCAGGGCCGTCACCACGGCGGCCAGGCGGACGGTGAGCGGCACCGCGAACGCCACCACGCCACCGGTGGCGAACAGGAAGGTGAAGGCGGCGGTGGGGGAGACCAGGGCGCCGAGGAGCAGCCCGCTCACCTGCTGCCAGCCGTTCAGGGGGAACTGCTCGAGCCGTTGCGGATCGACGGTGCCGTCGGCGAGGGTGGGCTCGACGATCGGGCCGATCACCCACGGGATGAAGATCGCGCCGAAGGCGGCCAGCAGGAGTAGGTCACCGGCACCACCGGCCGACAGCAGCGCGCTGGTGCCCATGCCGGCGAGCAGGCCGCCCACGAGGCCGAGGACCCACGAGGTGGCGAAGTAGAGCTGGGCTCCGTTCCCCGTACCCCGCGACCGGCGGGCGATCGCGAGCCTCAGTCGGAGGAGGACGAGAGCCACGACAGCTCACCCTCCTCAAGGTCGCGTCCGCCGACGAGTTCGACGAAGGCGTCCTGCAGGTTGCGGCCACCGGCGACCTCGGCGACGGTTCCCTCCGCGAGCACCCGCCCCGACCCGATCACGACGAGGCGGTCGCAGAGTCGCTGCACGACGTCCATGACATGGCTGGCGAACACGACCGTCCCGCCACCGTGGCGGTACAGCTGGAGCACGTCCTCCATGACCTGGGTGTTCACCGGGTCGAGCGCCCCGAAGGGCTCGTCGAGGATCAGCACCCGCGGGCTGTGCAGCAGGGCGACGGCGAGGCCGATCCGCTTGATCATGCCGAGAGAGAAGTCGGCGATCAGCTTCTCGCCCTCCTCGGCGAGGTCGAGTACGCGCAGCAACTCCCTGGCCCGGTTCGCGACCACCGCAGGGTCCATTCGCCGCAGCATCCCGGCATACTCGAGCATCTCCGGGGCGGTCAGCCGGTCGAACAACACCGGGTTGTCCGGCACGAAGCCGACCCGCGCCTTCGCTGCCAGCGGGTCCGGCCAGACCTCCACCCCATCGATGACGGCGTTGCCTGCGTCGGGACGCAGCAACCCGGTGAGCATCCGCAGGGTGGTCGACTTGCCCGCACCATTGGGGCCGGCGATGCCGTAGAAGGTGCCGCGGGGGATCGAAAGGTCCACTCCGTCGACGGCCCGCAGGTCGCCGAACGTCTTCACCAGACCGCGAGCCTCGAGTGCTGGCACCACATCTCTCCTCACGCCGGTGCGCCCCGCTCCCGGGCAACCAGCGGGGTGCAGCCTATCGTTCCCGTGGTGGTTGATTCTGTCGCCCGGAGAGGGACTCCTGAGGGCGGGTCACCTCGCCGCGAACAGCGGGGCGAGGTCCTCGGTCCAGACGTCGATGCCGAGCTTGACGATCAGGGCGATCACGATCACCAGGAAGGCGATCCGGATGAACCCGGTGCCGCGGGCGATCGCCGTGCGGGAACCGAGGTAGCCGCCGGCCATGTTGGCCAGCCCCATCACGGCTCCCAGCCCCCACAGCACGGCTCCGGTGGGTGCGAACAGCAGCAGGGCACCCAGGTTCGTGGCGAGGTTCACGATCTTCGCCTTGGCGGAGGCCTGCAGGAAGCTGTAGCCCAGGACGCTCACCAGCGCGATCACCAGGAAGGCGCCGGTGCCGGGCCCCAGCAGCCCGTCGTAGCAGCCGATCCCTGCTCCGATCAGCGCGGCGTTGCCGTGGTGGCGGCGTCCGCTGTAGCGCAGGGCGGTCTGGGCGCCGAGGGTGGGGCGTGCGGCAGTGAAGATCGCCACCGCGAGCAGTGCGAGCACGATGAGCGGCTTGAACACCGCGACTGGCAGCATGGTGGCCAGCGTGGCCCCTGCGAAGGCGCCGGCGAGCGCGAAGCCTGCCATGGGCAGGGCGGTACGCAGGTCCGGGTGCACCCGTCGGTAGTAGGTCAGGCTCGCTGTCCCGGTGCCGCAGATGGAGGAGAGCTTGTTGGTGGCGAGGGCCTGCACGGGGTGGATGCCCGGCACCAGCAGGAGCGCCGGCAACTGGAGCAGCCCGCCGCCACCGACCACCGCGTCCACCCAGCCCGCGGTGAGCGCCACGACGACGAGCAGCGCCACGCCCTGCCAGCCGAGGCCGAGCGGGATGAGGCTGGCTGGATCCACGAGACAGGCCTCCGACTGGTTGATGCGGTCAGCTGGATCTTAGGCTGCGGGGCGCTGGGTTAGTCTCGACGCCATGACGATGACACCGACCGTGAGCGTGCTCGGGCTGGGGATCATGGGCTCGGCGATGGC
>PHEV01000242.1 GCA_002843035.1 Actinobacteria bacterium HGW-Actinobacteria-5
GGGCCGGGCCTTCTGGGGGGCCGGGTCGAGCCGCTCCCACACCTCCGCCGGCGGCTCGGGGCTCGGGTCGGGTGCCTCCGGTCGGGGGCGGCTGAGGATGGTGAGCGGGATGCCGCGGCTGGTGGCGTGCCCGCTGACGGTGCCGGTCAGATCGAGGTGTTGGCCGGTGCGGACCTTGTAGGCCCAACCGGCGGTGGTGACGGTCTTGGCGCGCCAGGTGCCGCAGTCGAGGATCAGCAGGGCGCGGGCTTTGGCGTTCCACCGGTCGGCCGGCAGCCGGCCGGCGGTGATCACCATCCCTGAGGCGGTGAGGGTCTGCCCGACCTCTCCCACCTGCACCGCAGCGGATGCGGAGGGTTGGGGCTGGACGGGTGGGGCGGCCGGGTCGGGTTCGTGTTCGTCGCCGTGGATAGTGCCGGTGTAGAGGCTGAGCAGGGTGGCGGGTGAGAACTCGTCTTCGATGCGCCAGTCGCAGTCGACGATCCGGTCTTCATCGAGGTCGTCATCGTCGTCCCAGTCCTCCTCGTCGGGCCAGCCGTACCCGTCGTCGTCCCAATCGGCGTCGGGGTTGTAGTAGAGGTCGGCGGTGTTGAACAGGTGGATCATCGGGATGCTGGGGATGCGCAGGTCGGCGATCGGGTTGGTGAGCTGCACGGTTCCGGTGGCTCGGTCGAAGCGGTGTCCGATGCGGCGCAGCCCGGCCTCGAACATGTCGACCAGGGCAGCGTCGGTGGGTGCGTAGTGCTCTGCTGTGGCGTTGATGTCGTCGTAGATCTGGCGGGGCAGCTTGTTGGCGGCGGCGGCGCGTTCGGCGCCGAGGACGTACCAGTGGCCGCCGTCGCGCCGCTCGAGGCTCTCCGGGGTGCGGGACAGGCACCAGTCCACCAGTGTCTTGACCCAGCGGGCGTGGTCCTGCCCAGAGCATGGCCGGGGCGGTTGCCAGGGGATCGGTTTGGGGGTGGTCATGGCTGTCTCCTTCGGGTGGGTGTGGGCGGGTACAGGTCGGGACGGATCAGGGGGGCGTTGCGGCGTAGCCGGGTCAGGCCGAGGACCTGTTCGGCCTCGCCAGGGCTGGCCATGCCTTTCATCCGGCCGGGCCCCCACCGTCGGGCCGCCCACAACAGGCCGGCGGTGTAGCTGGCGAGCAGGATCAGCTGGGTGGCGATCAGCCAGCCGTACAGCGCCGGGGTGCTGGCTGTGGGTCCGGTGGTGGTGATGCCGGCGGTGGGGTGGCCGGCGAGGACGGTGGGCAGGCTGGTGTACAGGGTGCGTCCGGCGGGCCAGGTCCAGCCGCCGCCGGCGGTCCAGTTCGCGAGAGCGCGGGCGAGGTGGACCCCGAGTGCGGCGAGCAGGAGCCAGCCGGTCAGTATGGCGGCGGGGATCTCCCAGGTGTAGGGGTAGGGGTCGTGGCGCCGGTCGGCTTGCAGGATGGTCATGGCGGGGTCCCTAGTGGTTGTAGAAGCTGACGTGGACGTGGTTGCGGTGGGCCAGGGTGGGGTTGGTGTTGCCGTAGGGGTGCCGGTACGCCCGCCATGCGCCGCTGACCGAGGGCACCCACTTCTTGGCGTCGAAGATGATGTACTTCACGCGCAGCGCGGTGGCGTGGGCCTGCACCCAGTGCGCGACCCGCCACCCGAAGCGGTTGCCGGCCCGGCTGTTCCAGTGGGGGATCATGAAGTCGACCGCGAGTCCGGTGCAGTGGTCGGAGAAGCGGCAGGTCGGCGAGGACGCCGAGCGGCGCCCACCCATGGAGCTGATCGCCGGGAACGCGGCCTTGACGCAGCGCAGGCCGTGGAGGGCGGTGGCCCGCAGGCCGTGTTCGGCGCCGGAGTGTGAGGGTGGGCAGGCCTCATCGAAGCCGGGCAGGGTCTCGTCAACCGGTAGGCAGTCCGCCGGGTCTTCGGCCTGCACGTTGACGCCGGCTTTCCCGGCGTAGGACCAGGCGTAGTAGAGGACGTCGTTGCGGTAGGAGACGGACCGGTTGTACGCCCACAGGGCCCGGATCACCCCGGCTGCGCCCTGCCGTACGCCGGAGTGGACGAGGTAGTTGGCGGCGGAGTAGATCGAGTCGGCGTCGTTGTGGATGTCGCGGCGTCCGTCGTGGTTGCCGTCGACACCGTAGGCGGCGAACGTGCCGGGCATGAACTGCATCAGGCCCTGCGCCCCGGCGCTGGAGGTGGTGTTGTTGCGGCCATGGCGGGTTTCGGCCATCCCGATCCCGGCCAGCAGCTGCCACGGCACCCGGTACTTGTTCGCTGCGGTCACGTAGAGGGTCTTGATCCGGGCGGGGATGGCCTGGGCGGGACTGCGCAGCGACTGGTAGCGGGGACTGCCCCATTTCGGCAGGCCGAAGCTGGCCGTGTCGCTGGTGGTGGCGGAGAGGGTGGTGGCGTTGTCGTAGGCCGAGCACGGGTCGAGCCGGACCTGTTCGGCGACCGCGGGAGTGATCGCGACAGCGCCCATGGTGATGATGCCGATGGGGATCGCCCCGAACACGATCAGGGACAGGATGAGAGTTGCCGGAAGCCAGCGCATGACTCACCTGGCCCCGAGGAGTTTCTGGCTGGTGAAGGTGAGGTGTCGGCGTTCGAGGGGGTGGAGGATCGTTTCGACTTTGTAGACCCATTCGCCGACTTTCCAGACGGCCCGGCCGGGGGCTTGGCGGCACCAGTCGGTGATCCAGTCGACTTCGATGTCGGACAGGTCGAGCAGGGCGGCGAGTTGGTGGGCGACGGCGGCGTCCTGGCCGTGGAGGATCTTGGTGTCGGCCAGGTGGAGCAGGTCTTTGGCGATCTGGGCGGCTTGGGAGCCGGCGTCGGCGACGCTGTCCAGGTCGGTGGGTTTGTGGCCG
>PHEV01000243.1 GCA_002843035.1 Actinobacteria bacterium HGW-Actinobacteria-5
TCCTTCCGGGTCTTCGAGTACGGCTACACCGGCGCGGGTCCGAAGTACTCCGGACGCGTCGCGGCCGTGCAGTTGCCGATCTCGCTGCCCGCGGTGTTCGTGTGCGGCGCCGGGCACGAGCGGGTCGGGATCGCCCTGGGCGGCCAGCAACTCGTCCAGGCCGCGGACGGCGACCTGCGCGCGATCGCCGACGACGCCGGGCTGGTCCAGGAGGTGCTGGCGAGCGCCGGAGGGACGATCGCCGCGTTCGCGCGAGCTGCAGGCAGGGCCGACCTCAGCGTCGACGGCAGCCAGCTGGTGGCCGGCGGTGCCCCGAAGGATCCCGACGACCTGAAGGCGTTCCTTGCTGGCCTCGACCCGGTGGTGCAGGCGCTCGCGGGCAGTGCGGCGCTGGCCGCGCGACAGGTGCCGCCGTCCGCCGGTTCGGGGTTCTACGGCCACCCCGACTGGCAGTTCTGCGGCGGTGACGACTCCGTCCTGGGTGTCTACCCGACCAGCAGGGAGGGCTACGGCCACCGCGTCGAGGACCTCATCCGCGGACTGCGGGACGGCATCCGGCTCGATGCCTTCACCCACACCTGGAAGACCGACCACACGGTGACCGAGACGGACTCGGAGGGCCACACCCACACCCGCACGGTCACCGACCATCACTCCGAGGTGGTCTGCGGGTTCATCCTGCCGTTCGCCCTGCCGTCCATCTCGCTCAACGGACGTCGGGTGGGGGAGAAGGTCCGCTTCGAGAGCACCGATTTCAATGACGCGTTCACGGTGCGTACGGACAACCCCAGGTTCGCCTCGGACGTCACGCACCCGCGGATGATGGAGTGGCTGCTCGCGACGCGTCCGTTCAGCTGGAGCGTGACCGGGTCGGTGGTCGATTTCGAGGTAGCCCGGCACGACCTGCTCCTGGTGGACGCCTGCGAGGAGGCGCTGCGCGGGTGGCTCGGCCGCTTCCCGCGGTTCGTCTGGCAGGACCTGGGGCTACAACCGCCGCCGTTCCTGGTCGAGTAGGGCTCCTCTCCGGGTTGCCTCGACCGCGCGCCGCTCGAAGCTCGCCGATCCGAAGGGATCCGCAATGCTGCATGTGAGGTTGTCTAGTCGGTCGAGCTGAGATGCTTCTCGCATGCCTGAGACGCCATCGCCTCGCCGGTCCTGGCGGCCGCTCTGGGCGGTAACCGTAGCGTGGCTCGGAGTGGGGCTAGCGCTACTACTTGTTTGCTTCGGCTCGAAGGCCGCCGGCGATGCAACCCCGTGGAGCATTGGGCCCGTGATTGGCCCGATCCTGATTGCCGAGGGCACCGTCGCTGGGATCGCCATGGCCTGGTTCCTGGTGAAGAACAGTCTGACGGCCTTCGTGCTCGGAGTCCTTGCCTTCCTCCCCTTCCTCTGGGTCGCATTCGAGGTCACCAGCTAATCCCTCATCGGCTTGAGAGTGCGGGGGTGAGGGGACGATCTCGGGTGCGCCCGGGTGGCTTCGCAGGATCCTTGAGGGCCAACTGAACTCCGAACCGGCGAGAGTCCCTCGACCGGCCCGATCAGCCGTTGGTTGCGGCATCGGGCGGGTGCCGCACAGGACGTTCCCCACAGCCACCCAGCGAGCGCAAGTAGGGTGGACGCGTGAGTGACCCGGTGAGCGTGACCGAGGCCGCGCTACTGGCCCGGGACCAGGAGTCGCAGCCCTGGCAACAAGTCGTGGTCGCGGTGCTGTCCGGCCCGCTGACCCGCGACGAACTGATCGACCGGATCGCCGACCGGATCGAGTACTCGCCCCGGTTCCGGCGATTGGTCGGCGGCTGGCCTGTCCCGGGCTGGGTCGACGACACGAACTTCAGCATCGGCGGGCACGTGCGTACCGACACCCTCACCGCGGGGCAGCGGCTCGAGGACTGGCTGTCGGCGAAACTGGGCCACAGCCTCGATCGCACGCACCCGCTCTGGGACGCCACCCTGGTCGGCGGCATCGCTCCCGGTACCCAGGCTCTGGTGGTGCGGGTGCACCCGGCGCTGGTGGACGGCTACGACCACGTGCACCTGCTGCAGGAACTGTTCGACACCGAACCGGGTTCGATCGACGCGAGGGTGGACGACTGGGAACCGGCCGAGCCCCAGCCTCCCGGCCTCGGTGACCTGTTCACCGGCCTCAGCGAACCGCTGCGCGCGGTGTCCGGGGCCGCGACCGGCCTGCTCGGCATGGTGGAGAACGCGGTCCGGGCGGTGGCGGCGAGCCCGCGTCCGCAGCACGTGGCCGGGGTCGAGGTCGACCTGGACGTGCTCGCCGACGTGCGGGCCGCCTTCGGGTGCACCACCCACGACGTGCTCCTCGCCTTGGCCACCGCGGGTGTCCGCGGCTGGCTCGTAGACCACCGGCGGGAGCTGGCCGACCCGGTCGCGCTGGTGCCGCTCGCAGTCGCCGAACCGGCGGTGCTGGAGAGCGCAATCGGCTGCCGCGTCGCGCCGTCCTGGCTGGGCCTCCCGGTCACCGCGAGCTCTCCCGCCGACCGGCTCCGGGCGATCGCCACCCTCACCAGGGCCAGGATCGACTCCGGGCAGAGCGTGCCGGCGCGAGACCTCACCGAACTCGCGGGCTTCGCGCCCCCCACCCTGCACGCCGTCGCGGCGGGCACCGTGGCCGCCGGACGCCCGCACACCGTCATGGTCAGCAACGTGCCCGGCCCGGCCGAAGCCCGCTACCTCGGACGGGCGAAGCTGCGGCAGGTGTACGCGCTGACGGCCACCACCGACGACGAGCTGCTGAACATCTCGGTGACGAGCTACCGCGGCCGGGTCACGCTGGGTGCGACGTCGATCGCCCCG
>PHEV01000244.1 GCA_002843035.1 Actinobacteria bacterium HGW-Actinobacteria-5
GAGGACGTCAAGAAGCAGGCCCAGCAGCTCGGACTCCCCGGCTGGTGACCGACGCGGTTCGTGGGGGCCGGATAGTAGCCGGCCCCCACTCCCCGCACTGAATCTATCGCGCGCCCGGCGCCCGCACTGGCGCCGGGCAGCGCCCCCGGCTGAACCGAAGTGCCTGTCCCCGACAGTCCACCGGCCCCCTCACCATGACCAGGAAGTGCCATGAGCTCGATCACCACCCACGACGGTAGGCAGGTGACGCTGTCGCGGCCGCCGCGGCCCTCCGCACGGCACGTCGATGCGACCTACCCGCTGTGGTTCCACATCCCCGGCGGCATCGTCTACCTCGCGCTGTTCATCGTCCCGACGGTGTTCAGCTTCTACTTCGCCTTCACCCGGTGGACGCTGTTCAAGGCGACCTTCATCGGCTTCGACAACTTCGTCCTGTTCTTCTCCGAGCCCGGGTTGATCGGGAGCCTGAAGAACACCCTGATCTACGGCTTCCTCACCTCCGGGCTGAAGGTCGTCCTCGGCATGCTGCTCGCAGTCCTGCTGAGCGCGCCGATCATCGCCCGCGGCTACCTGCGCTCGGTCACCTTCTTCCCCGTGCTGATCAGTTCGGTGGGCGTCGGGCTGACCTTCCAGGTGCTGCTCGATCCGTTCAACGGGATCGTCAACAAGCTGATCAGCTCGATCACGGGCGCCGACGGCCCAGGCTGGCTCACCGACCCGAACCTCGCGCTGCTGTCGGTGGTCGGCATCGACGTCTGGAAGGGCATCGGTCTCGCGACCCTGATCTACATCGCCGGGATCGCAGCGATCCCGAACGAGTACTTCGAGGCCGCCCGGGTGGACGGGGCCACGAGCTGGCAGATGTTCCGCAACATCATCCTGCCGCTGTCCTTCCCCGCCACCAGCACGGTGATCATCCTGTCCCTGATCGGCGGCCTGCGGTCCTTCGACCTGATCTGGACGACCACCCAGGGCGGGCCGGGCTTCGCCTCCGACGTGATCGCCTCGGTGATCTACAAGCAGTACCAGGCCGGCTTCTACGGCCTTTCCACCGCCGGCAACGTGATCCTCTTCGTCGTCGTGACCGCGATCATCTACCCGCTGTCGCGCTGGCTGAACTCGAAGGAGACGGTGCTGTGAACGGCATGCGCACGCCCACCCGCTGGCTCGCCGGCCTGAGCGGGATCCTGATCACGTCGGTCCTGTTCCTCGTGCCGTTCGCCTTCGTGTTCACGATGGCGGCCAAGGACACCAACGAGGCCTCACAGCTGGAGTTCTCCTGGCCCACGCACTTCCAGCTGTGGGACAACCTCGTCCAGGTGTTCCAGGCGCGCGACTACATGCTGGTCATCGCGTTCATCAACTCGACGATCCTCACCGTCGCGAGCGTCGCCCTGCTGGTGGTGTTCGGCTCGATGATCGCGTTTGTCCTCGACCGGAGGGCCTCGAAGTTGAACCCGCTGATCAACACCCTCGTGCTCGCCGGGCTGATCATCCCGCCTGCCGTCGTTCCCACGATCTGGGTGATGCAGAGCCTGGGTCTGTTCAAGACGCTGCCGGGCCTGATCCTGGTCGAGGTCGCGTTCGGGTTGGCTTTCACCATCCTCACCATGCGGGCGTTCGTCGCCAGCATCCCGCGCGAGATCGACGAAGCCGCGATCGTGGACGGGGCCGGCCCGCTGCGCCTGTTCTTCCGGGTGATCTTCCCGCTGCTGCGTTCGGTGATCGTGACCATCGTGGTCGTCCAGAGCATCTTCGTGTTCAACGACTTCCAGAACCCGCTGTACTTCCTGCCCGGCAGCTCCAACGCCACCGTCCAGCTGACCCTGTTCAACTACGTGAGCCAGAGCCAGGTGACCTACAACCTGCTGTTCGCCAACATCCTGGTGATCACCATCCCGATGCTGGTCATGTACATCTTCTTCCAGCGACAGATCGTGGCCGGCATGACCGCCGGTGCGGTCAAGGGCTGACCCAGCGTCCCGAGTCGTCCAACCCCTCAGAGCCTGAAAGGTTCAGCAATGCCCACCGTCGTCGATTCCGTCCGGCTCGAGTACCGGTCGGACTCGGATGTCCCCGTTCCCTCGCCCCGGCTGTCCTGGGTCACCATCAGCGACGTCGCCGGCTGGCGCCAGCTCGCCGCCGAGATCGCGTGGGACGACGGCACACGGGTGACCAACTACGGGCTCGACGGCGATGCCTCGGTCCTGGTCGAGTGGCCGTTCGCGGCGCTCGCTCCGCGCCAGCGCGGGCTGGTACGGGTTCGCGTGCAGGGCGTGGACGGGTGGTCGGAGTGGAGCAGTGCCCGGCCAGTGGTCGCGTCCTTCCTCGGCGAAGGGGAGTGGCGGGCGGCGTTCATCGGGCTGCCGGACCCCGCGCGGGCCGCCCAGCCCGTCCTTCTCCGTCACGAGTTCGTGGTGCCGGCCCGAGTGGCCAGGGCCACCCTCTATGCGACCGCGCACGGTGCGTACCAGGCGTTCGTGAACGGCGCTGCCGTCGACGACCAGATCCTGAAGCCGGGCTGGACGCCGTACCAGTACCGCCTCGTGCACGAGACCGCCGACGTGACCGACCTGCTGGTCGAGGGCGCGAACGTGATCTCCGTAGCGCTCACCGGAGGGTGGTACACCGAGAGCTACGGCTTCCAGGGCCTGGCCAGACCGTTCTACGGCGCCCAGCCGACCTTCGCCGGGCAGGTGCTGCTCGAGTACGCCGACGGCTCCTCGGAGTGGATCGCCACCGGCGCGGACTGGCTCGCCCACGGCGACGGGCCGTGGCGGGAGGCGGGGATCTACGCTGGCGAGGCCTTCGAC
>PHEV01000052.1 GCA_002843035.1 Actinobacteria bacterium HGW-Actinobacteria-5
GCCGGCCCACCTGCCGCGGCCACCCCAGCCCCGGCGCCGGTGACGGAGGGCGACGCGCCTGCCGCGACCGAGTCGGTGGCCGCGCCGGAGGAGAAGCCGGCCGCCGAAGCGCCCAAGCGCACTCGACGGAGCCGCGCGAAGGCCACCGAGCCCGCGCAGGAGCCCATGATCGAAGCCGATGCGCCCGCGCCAGAGCCCCAGGCCGTCGAGGAGAAGCCAGTCGCGGAGAAGCCGGCCCGCAAGACCACCCGACCGCGGCGGGCCCCGCGTGCGGCGGCACCGGTCGAGCCGGCGGAGCCGGCCGACGATGGCAAGGACGTCGCGGCGAGCCTCGCCGAGCTCGCCCATTCCGGCCGCTCGCGCGGACGCCGGTCGGGGCTCGCGGAGAGCTTCGGGCTGGACGAGGAAGCGACACCCGACCAGGTCCTGGACTCTCTCGCCGCGAAGATCGGCGGACGGCTGGTCGCGCCTGAGGCGGACGACGAGGAGGACGAGGCCGAAGAGGTCACCGACGAGGTCATCGACGAGGCCAGCGAGGACGACGATTCCCTTGAGGACGAGGACGCCGCGGTAGAGGGCGAGGAGTCCACCCCGCGCCGTCGCCGTCGCCGCCGCGGTGGTCGTCGCCGCCGCCGGGGCTCCGGCGAGGGAGAGCCGGAAGGCGAGGAGCCGGAAGACCTCGAGAATGCCGCCCAGGAATCCGTCGCGGAGACGGGCGATGAGCCGGTCGCGGAGAGCGCCTCGCGGCGTCGGCGTCGGCGTCGGCGTCGGGGCGAGGATTCCGCGGACGGCGAGGAGGACGGCGTCGACGTCGTCGTCCGGGTCCGCGAGCCGCGGCGCCGGACGAGCGCCAGCGACGAGGTCACCGGCATCGAGGGCTCGACCCGGATGGAGGCCAAGAAGCAGCGTCGCCGCGAGGGACGCGCGGCCGGTCGTCGCCGCGCCCCGATCCTGAGCGAGTCGGAGTTCCTCGCCCGCCGTGAGGCCGTCGAGCGCGTCATGCTGATCCGGCAGGCCGAGGACTACAGCCAGATCGCCGTGATGGAGGACGGGGTGCTCGTCGAGCACTACGTCGATCGCGCGTCGGCGACCTCGATGATCGGCAACATCTACCTGGGCCGGGTGCAGAACGTGCTGCCCAGCATGGAGGCTGCGTTCGTCGACATCGGACGGGGCCGCAACGCCGTGCTCTACGCCGGCGAGGTCGACTGGGAGTCGTTCGGCGTCACCGGCGCCGACAAGAAGGTCGAGCGGGTCTTCAAGTCAGGCCAGCAGGTGCTGGTGCAGGTGAGCAAGGATCCGGTCGGCGCCAAGGGCGCGCGGCTGACCTCGCACATCTCCATTCCCGGCCGCTACATCGTCTACTCTCCCGGCGGCCACCTGTCCGGGATCTCCCGCAAGCTCCCCGAGGGCGAGCGCAAGCGGCTGAAGGGCATCCTGGACGAGTTGATCGGGCCGGATGCGTCAGTCATCGTGCGCACGGCGGCCGAGGGTGCGAGCGAGGAGGAACTCGTCCGCGACGTGAACCGGCTCAAGGCCCAGTGGGAGGTGCTGGAGAAGAAGTCGAAGTCCGGCCAGGCCCCGCAGTTGCTGTACGCCGAGCCGGACCTCACAGTCCGGATCGTTCGTGACTTGTTCACCGAGGACTTCGGGGCGTTGGTCGTGGACGGAAACGGTGCGGCCGACGACGCCTACGACACCGTCCTGGCCTACGTGGAGCACGTCGCTCCGCACCTGGGCGCCCGCTTGCAGCGCTGGGACCGTACCGAGAAGGGCGACATCTTCGACGTCCACCGGGTACACGAGCAGGTCGCGAAGGCGCTGGAGCGGAAAGTGTTCCTGCCGTCCGGTGGCTCGTTGATCATTGACCGCACCGAGGCCATGACCGTCATCGACGTGAACACCGGCAAGTTCACCGGCAACTCCGGAAACCTGGAGGCCACGGTCACGTCCAACAACCTCGAGGCCGCGGAGGAGATCGTGCGCCAGTTGAGGCTGCGCGACATCGGCGGCATCATCGTGATCGACTTCATCGACATGGTGCTGCCGGCGAACCGCGAGTTGCTGCTGCGCCGACTCGTCGAGTGCCTGGGGCGCGACCGCACCCGGCACCAGGTGGCCGAGGTCACGTCGCTCGGTCTGGTGCAGATGACCCGCAAGAAGATCGGCACCGGGCTGGCCGAGGCGTTCACCGTTGCCTGCGAGACCTGCAAGGGACGCGGCTACCACGTGCACGACGCCCCGGTCGCCTCACAGGCGCCGGCCGACGGCGGTGAGCGCGACGGCGCACGCCGCGGTCGTGGAGGCGCGCAGACCACGCGACGCAGTTCGCGGGCCAAGAAGGAGGAGCCGGCCAAGCCGGCCGGTCCTTCGCCGCTGATGATGATCGCGCACGCCACCGAGCACGCCCACGCCGCCGAGGCTGCGGTGGTCGATGAGGCCCCAGTGATGGAGGAATCGGTCGACGCGGCTGCCGGCCAGGCCGAGGTCACGCCCGAAGCACCGGCCGAGCCGGTCGCCGAGATCGAGGCCACCCCGCCTGCCGGCGAGCTCCTGGCCGCCGAACCGGTGGCCGAGCTGGCGCCGCCCGAGGAGTCCGTCGTGGTCGAGGCCGACGTCGTCGGGGAGCCCGCCGAGGCATAGGTTCGTCGCGATCTGGCCGCTCAAGCTCCCGGTTGTGACGCCTGGCGCTTGGGCGGGCGGTTCGCTGGCCGAATCACGACACAGGCGCGCGCTGACCCCGGTTACGCGTCCGGGACGTTCGCCAGTTCGTCCAGCCAGAGCTTCGCCGAGGTGTCGGACGGAGCACGCCAATCGCCGCGCGGCGACAGCGAGCCACCTCGCACCACCTTCGGGCCGTTGGGCAGGGCCGAACGCTTGAACTGGGCGAACCCGAAGAAGCGTGAGCAGAACACGCCCAGCCACTTCTTGATCGTGGCGAGGTCGTAGCTCGTCCGTTCGCCGTCCGGGAATCCCTCGGGCCATGCTCCCGTCGCGGCGTCTGACCAGGCGTGCCAGGTGAGGAACGCGATCTTCGAGGGCTTCATGCCGTGCCGCAGGACGTGGAACAGCGTGAAGTCCTGCAGGCTGTACGGCCCGATCGTGGCCTGCGTGGACTGCGGCGCCTCGCCCTCGCCCACCGGCACGAGCTCCGGCGTGATCTCGGTGTCGAGGACGGCCTGGAGCGTCACGCCGACCGCGTCGTCGAACTGCCCCGAGCTGATCACCCAGCGGATCAGGTGCTGGATCAGCGTCTTCGGCACTCCGCCGTTCACGTTGTAGTGCGACATCTGGTCGCCCACGCCGTAGGTGCACCAGCCCAGCGCCAGCTCCGACAGGTCGCCGGTGCCGAGCACGATGCCGCCGCGCTGGTTGGCCAGCCGGAACAGGTAGTCGGTGCGCAGGCCGGCCTGCACGTTCTCGAACGTGACGTCGTAGGTCGGCTCGCCGTCGGCGAAAGGGTGGTCCAGCCGGTCCAGCATCAGCCGCGCGGTGTCGGTGATGTCGAGCTCGGTGAAGCTCACCCCGAGCGCGTGCGCCAGCGCGGTCGCATTTCCCTTCGTGTGGGCGGACGTCGCGAAGCCGGGCATCGTGAACGCCAGGATGTCGGAGCGGGGACGGCCGAGACGGTCCATCGCGCGCGCGGCGACGATCAGGGCGTGGGTGGAGTCCAGACCGCCGGAGACGCCGATCACGACCTTGGGCTGTCCGATCGACTTCAGCCGCTGCTCCAGCCCGCTGACCTGGATGTTGTAGGCCTCGTAGCAGTCCTGCGCCAGCCGGGCCGGGTCGGCCGGCACGAACGGGAACCGGGCGAGCGGGCGGCGCAGCCCGAGGTCGCCGGACGGGGGAGCGAGCTCGAAGGTCACCGTCCGGTACTCGTTCACCCGCTCGGCATGGACGCGGCGGTTGTCGTCGAAGGTTCCCTGCCGCAGCCGGTCCTGGACGAGCGTGCCCAGGTCGAGGTCGGCGATGGACGCGCTCGCGCCCTTCGGGAAGCGCTCCGACTCGGCGAGCAGGACGCCCTGGTCGTAGATCAGCGTCTGGCCGTCCCAGGACAGGTCGGTCGACGACTCGCCCTCGCCCGCGGCGGCGTACACGTAGCCGGAGATGAGCCGCGACGATCCGGACGCGCAGAGCTGCTTGCGCTCGTCCGCCTTCGCCACGGTGATCGGGGAGCCGGACAGGTTCGCGATCACGGTCGCCCCGGCCAGGGCGGCCTCAGCCGAGGGCGGCACCGGCACCCACATGTCCTCGCAGACCTCGACGTTCAGCACGAACCCGGGCAGGTCATCGGCCGCGAAGAGCAGGTCGGAGCCGAACGGGACGTCCTCACCGGCCACCCGGATCTCGCCGGTGACGTCGTCACCGGGGGCGATCTGGCGGCGCTCGTAGAACTCGCGGTAGGTCGGCAGGTACGACTTCGGCACCACGCCGAGGATCTGGCCGCGGTGGATCACGACCCCGCAGTTGTAGATCCGGTTCAGGCTGACCAGTGGGGCGCCCACGACGACGATGCAGCCGAGGTCCGCGGTCTGCGGCACCAGCCAGGCCAGCGCGTCCTGGGTCGCGTCGAGCACGGTGTCCTGCAGCAACAGGTCCTCGATCGAGTAGCCGGTGAGCGTGAGCTCGGGGAACACGGCGAGGCAGGCACCCGCGTCCGAGACTTTGCGGGCCTGGGCGAGCACGGCCTCGGCGTTGGCGCGCGGCTGGACCATCGTGATCGGAAGCGTGCACGCCGCGACGCGGGCGAACCCGTGGGCGTACAGGTTGTAGAAGTCCATACTGCGCTCCTGGCTGCGGTGTCTGCCTCAGCATGCCACGTCCGCCCGGGGGATCGGCGAGACTGGACCCATGAGCGAAACCGTGCGCGTCGAGACGCCGGACGGTGTCGGCGAGTTGCTGCTGGACGCCGCCGCCACCCCAATGGCGGCACTGCTGCTCGGTCACGGCGCCGGCGGCGGGGTGGACGCCTGGGATCTGGCCCTGCTGGCCCGCGAGTTGCCCGCGTCCGGTGTGAGCGTGGCCCGCTACCGGCAGCCGTGGCTGGTCGCCGGACGCAAGGTCGCCGGACCCCCGGCCAGCCTCGACCGCGGCTGGCTGCCGGCGCTCGAACGGATCCGTGACGCGTGGCCCGGGCTGCCCCTGTTCAGCGGAGGACGCAGCGCGGGCGCGCGCTGTGCCTGTCGCTGTTTCGACGCGGGCACCACCGGGCTGGTCGCACTGTCCTTCCCGCTGCACCCGCCGGGCAAGCCCCACAAGAGTCGGGTGTCGGAGCTGGCGGCGGTCGGAGCCCCGGTGTTGGTGCTGCAGGGGGCCAACGACCCGTTCGGCGGTCCGGCCGACATCGCCCGTGCCCTCGCCGACGCCGGCTACTCGGGGGAGCGGATCGTGCCCGTGCCCGAGGCCACCCACTCGCTCACCCCTACGAAGAGCCTGCCGGCGCCCGCGGCAGCAGAGCGGGAGCAGTTGCTGGTGGGCTCGGTGCTCACCTTCATCGCCGACACCCTGGACCCGGTGCCGTCCGCCGAGTGAGGCGTCGGGCGCCTCGCGTCTGGGCATCGAAGCGACATGTCGCGATACGTCCACTCTCGCCGTCCCATGCTTTGCACCAGTCCCGTCCACAGCCTTCGCCGGCCGATTCGCGACAACAGCACCAAGCGATCGAGGGACAGCAGCACGAACAGAGCGGGATGCCCGAGGTGGTCGTGTCGCGATCCGACCGGTCCCGGGCGAGCTTGTGACACCCGGGACGGGTGGGACGCAGCGAGCGCTATCGGGTCAGGGGCGGGTCGCTGCCGCCTCGCGATCGAGCAGGGAGCGCTTCACGTCCACGCCCCAGGCGAACCCGCCGAGGCTGCCGTCGCCGCGGAGCACGCGGTGACAGGGCACGAACAGGGCTGGCGCGTTGCTCGCGCAGATGCTGGCCGCGGCGCGCACCGCGGACGGCCTGCCGAGGGCGGTGGCGAAGCCGGCGTACGACAGGGGCGCACCGGCGGGGATCCTGCGTAACTGGTCCCAGCCGCCGCGGCGCCACTCGCTGCCGGACTGGCGAACCGGAACCGCGTCGATGGCGGCCAGGTCGCCGGCGTAGTAGGCGCGCACCGCGCGGACCGGAGCCGCTACCTCGGGGTGGTCGGGCGTTACCGTCTCGACCTCGTCGGGACGCTCCGCCGGGCGCACCCGGGCGATGACGACACCGGGATCGCCGGTCCAGCCGGACGCGAGCACGACACCGTCGTCCGCGAGCAGGGTGAAGGGGCCGTCCGGGGTGTCGATCGTGGTGAGCTTCATGCTTCTCCGTTCCTTGTCGGTGGGGTGGCTGCCCGCCACAGGTGCAGGCCGGCGTAGGAGCGCCAGGGCGACACACGCGTCCCCCAGGCGGCGAGTTCGCGGGGTGACCCCGGCAGGCCGAGAGCGATCGCGCCCTTGCGCAGGGCGACGTCACCGGTCGGGAGGATGTCGGGGTGGCCGAGCACGCGCATGGCAACGTAGTTGGCCGTCCACTCGCCGATCCCCGGCTCGGCGAGCAGCCGGTCGTGCTGGGCCCGCGGCTCGTCGGCCGGCGACAGGTCGAGTTCGCCGCCAGCGAGCCGGGCGGCGATGGCGAGGATGCTCCGGGTCCGCGCGGCGGGACCGGCCAGCGCCTCATGGCCGTGCTCGGCGATTTGTGCCGGGGTGGGGAAGAGTCGGTTGAGACCGTCCACCGGAGTGTCCACCGGGCTCCCGCAGGCCTCGGCGAGGCGGCGCAGGTGCGTGCGGGCCGCCGCGACCGAGATCTGCTGGCCGATCAGTGCCCGCACCAGCATCTCGTGGGGGTCAACCGTGCCGGTCAGGCGAATCCCGGGGACGGCACGGACGGACGGTGCGAGCTCCGGCACGGCGGCCAGCGCCTCGTCGATGCCCACCGGGTCGGCGTCCGCGTCGAGCAGCCTTCGGACCCGCGCGACAAGAGGGGTCAGATCCTCCAGGGAGGTGAGGGCAGCGGTCAGGCGCAGGCGTTCCCCGTCCCAGGCGACCTCGAACGCGGCCGGCCCCCCGGGCAGCAGCAGCGTTCGCGCGTGGCGGTCGGTGCCGCCGACCTCCACACCCGGCACGGCGCGCGCCCCCAGCCACGCGAACACCCCCGCCGCGTCGAACGGCGCTCGCACGGGCAGCGCGAGTTGCAGCCGCACCGGGGTTGGCCCGTCGGTCGCCGGGTGGGTCCGGGCGGTACGCCGGGTCGAGCGCAGCTGGGACGGCGTGCGGTCGTAGACCTCGGCGATGGTGTCGTTGAACTGGCGGATGCTGCCGAACCCGGCCGCGAAGGCGATGTCGCTGACCGGCAGGTCGGTGGCGACCAGCAACTCGCGGGCGGTCTGGGCCCGGTGCGCTCGGGCCAGTGCGAGCGGGCCGGCGCCGAGCTCCGCGGTGAGCAGCCGGTTCAGGTGCCGGGTGGTGTAGCCCAGGCGCGCGGACAGGCCCGTGACGCCTTCACGCTCGACCACGCCGTCCGCGATCAGCCGCATCGCGCGGGCCGCTGCGTCCGAGCGGAGGTTCCACTCGGGCGAGCCCGGAACCGCATCGGGCAGGCAGCGCTTGCAGGCCCGGTAGCCGGACTCGTGGGCCGCGGCACCGGTCGGGAAGAACTCGATGTTGCCCGGCTTGGGGGTGCGGGCGGGGCACGAGGGACGGCAGTAGATGCCGGTGGTGCGGACCGCGAGCACGAAGACGCCGTCGAACCGGGAATCGCGGGTGGCGACCGCCCGGTAGCGTTGTTCGAAGTCCATGGGGTTCAGCATGGCAGCCCCACGGCGCCACAACTAGCGGAAATCGGACACGACTGCGCGCGGGCGGTCCAGTCCCGGCGGCCACCGGCGCGCACAGGGGTGGCCGCCAGCGTCGAGCGCGCCCCGCGTCCGGACAGGGGTACCGGACGCCAGTTGTCCTCGGTGTGGACCGGTGCCGGCGAGACGGGACGGTTCGCCCGCACGCCGCCCGGTTTGACCCTCCCCGCCGCGGGGCCGTAGTCTTGTCCCTCGGTGTTCGCGGCGCCGTTTTCGCTGCGCGCGAGCATTACCTACAGTGAGAACCAACCCGCACCGGGGTGGGTCGCTGGTCAGACGGAAGCTTAGGGAAGTAGGTCGGGCGTGTACGCGATCGTGCGCAGTGGTGGCCGCCAGCACAAGGTGGCTGTGGGCGACATCGTGGAGATCGACAAGGTCGAGGCGAAGGCCGGCGACAGCGTTTCGCTGACCCCGCTGCTGCTCGTCGACGGCGAGAAGATCACCACCGATGGCAAGTTGCTCGGCAAGGCGAGTGTCACCGCCGAGGTGATCGCCGAGACCAAGGGTCCGAAGATCCGGATCATCAAGTTCAAGAACAAGACCGGCTACAAGAAGCGCCAGGGCCACCGCCAGCGGTACACCCAGGTCAAGGTCACCGGGATCGAGAGCTGAGGCTACTGACATGGCACACAAGAAGGGCGCATCGTCCTCCCGCAACGGTCGCGATTCCAACTCCCAGCGCCTCGGCGTGAAGCGCTTCGGCGGCGAGCAGGTGAGCGCAGGCGAGATCATCGTCCGCCAGCGTGGCACCCACTTCCACCCTGGTGAGGGCGTGGGGCGTGGCGGCGACGACACCCTGTTCGCGCTGCGCGCGGGCAAGGTCGAGTTCGGCACCCGGCGTGGTCGCCGCGTGGTGAACATCGCGATCGAGGACGCCGAGTAGGCGCTCCCCATCCAGCATCAGGAGAGGCGGCCCCGCGGGGCCGCCTCTCCTGCGTTTAGGATCGGGCGCATGGTCGGGTGGAGGCGGGTGCTGGCGGTGCTCGGCGTCGTGGCTGCCGGCGTGCTGCTCAGCGGGTGCCACCTCCAGGGCAGCGCCAACGTGATCTCGCCCGACGAGGCCTCCGTCGACTTGTTGGTCAGCGACTACAACTTCGACTGCGTCTCGCCGGACAACAGCGACGCCACCGTCAAGCTCGAGCCAGGGCCGGAGGTCGACGGGAGCGACAGCTGTCACATCACCGGCACGCTTCCGCTCTCCAACCTGGGCTTCACCGACCTCCACACCGGCGAGTTCGGCGAGTACTGGACGTTCGCCGGATCCTTCGTCGAGGACCGCACCAGCTGGGTCGACGCGGACCTTGAGGTGCGCTTCCCGGGCGAGGTGGTGGAGGCCAACCAGGGCACCATCCAGGGCAACACCCTGCGGATCAATCCGGCCAAACTCACCAACGACCTGCGGGTGGTCGCGCTGAACCGGCCCGGCCCGGCAACCTGGGTGATCGCCGCGGTCGTGGGTGCTGCCTCCGGCGTCGTGCTCACCCTTGCCGTGGTCGGCCTCCTCCGGCGAGCACGGCGAATCCGCGAGGCGCCGACGGTGCTGGATCCCGCCGCGAAGGCGCCCGAGAACCCGGTCGCGGCGGAAGGGACACCTGCAGCCCCGCAGGCAGTCGCACAACCCGTGTCCGAGCCGGCGCCCGTGCAGGTGAACCACGCATGGTTCGCCACGCCACCGCCGGTCGCCGGGCCGCCGACCACCGCCGATCCTGAGTCGGCTCCCGCCGAAGAACCACCCGACCACTCGATCTGGGCGCCGCCGGAGGAGCGCTCGAGCGAGGGCCGATAGACTGAGCGTTCAAGGCCGCCCTGCACTCCGCGGCGGCCGGCTCCGATCCTGGGAAGTTCGTCGTGGCGATTCCGTCCTTCATTGACCGTGCGGTGCTCACGGTGTCCGCCGGCAACGGCGGGCACGGATGCGCGTCCATCCGGCGGGAGAAGTTCAAGCCTCTGGGCGGGCCGGACGGCGGGAACGGCGGCAACGGCGGCTCGGTCGTGCTGAGGGTCGACCCCGGCCTGACCACCCTGGTGGAGTTCCACCGCCAGTCCGTGCGCCGGGCCGGCAACGGCCAGCCCGGACGGGGCGACTTCAACAACGGCGCGAACGGCGAGGACGTGATCCTGGCCGTCCCCGACGGCACCGTGGTCCACGACGCCGCATCGGGCGTGGTGCTGGCCGACCTCGTCGGTCCGGACGCCGAGGTCGTGATCGCCCACGGTGGACGCGGCGGTCTCGGCAACGCGGCCCTCGCATCCTCGTCCCGCAAGGCACCGGGCTTCGCGTTGCTCGGCGAGGACGGCGAGTCGCTCCAGATCACCCTCGAGCTCAAGGTCGTCGCCGACATCGGCCTGGTCGGCTTCCCCAGCGCAGGGAAGTCCTCGCTGATCGCCGCGATCTCGCGCGCCCGGCCCAAGATCGCCGACTACCCGTTCACCACGCTCGTGCCGAACCTCGGCGTCGTCGTGGCCGGGGCGACCACGTTCACCGTCGCCGACGTGCCCGGCCTGATCGAGGGCGCGAGCGAGGGACGCGGGCTCGGGCACGACTTCCTGCGGCACATCGAGCGGTGCCGGGCCATCGTCCACGTGATCGACTGCGCCACCTACGAGCCCGGACGCGACCCGCTCACCGACCTCGACGTGATCGAGGCAGAACTGGCCGCTCACGGCGGGCTGGAGGATCGGCCCCGGATGGTCGTGCTGAACAAGGTCGACGTGCCGGACGCCGCCGAGCTCGCCAGCCTCGTCACCGACGACGTCAAGGCTCGTGGCCTGCCCGTCTTCGCGGTCTCGACCAAGACCGGCGCGGGCCTGCAGGCGCTCACCTATGCGATGGCCGAACTGGTCGCTGCCCGTCGCGCCGAGGACGCAGCCGTGCCGCCGAAGCGGATCGTGATCCGGCCCGAGCCGGTTGCCGGCGGGCCCGAGTTCAGCATCTCCCGACAGGGCGACGGCGAGGGCGGCTTCGTCTGGCGGGTGCGCGGCGACAAGCCCGAACGTTGGGTCAAGCAGACCGACTTCGGCAACGCCGAGGCGGTCGGCTACCTCGCCGACCGGTTCGCCCGGCTGGGCATCGAGGAGGAGTTGCTCGCACTGGGGGCACTGGCGGGGGATGCCGTCGCGATCGGCGCGTCCGACCCGGTGGTGTTCGACTTCGCCCCCCAGATCGAGATCGGTGCCGAGATCCTCGCCCGCCGCGGCGAGGACCAGCGGCTGGTCACCGAGCGTCCCGCGGCGCGCCGCCGCCGTGCGATGGACGCCGAGTACCATGCCGCCAAGGCGGCCGAGCGGGAGGCCGAGCAGTACACGAGGCAGGCCGTCGAGGGCCTGGAGGACGACGACGACGATGAGTGAGCAGCCCGCGTCCGTGGCCCTGGCGGCCCGGACGGAGATCACGGGTGCCCGCAGGCTGGTCGTGAAGGTCGGGTCGTCCTCACTGACCGACGCCGCCGGCATGCTCGACATCGCCCGCATGGAGATGCTCGTCGACGCGCTCGCCGCGGCGCGCGGACGAGGCCAGGACGTGGTGCTGGTCTCCTCCGGCGCCATGGCGTCCGGGATGGGCCCGCTGCGGATGCGGCACCGCCCCCGTGACCTCGCCAGCAAGCAGGCCGCCGCGTCCGTGGGGCAGAGCCTGCTCGTGGGCAGGTACGGCTCGCTGTTCGCCCGGCACGACCTCACCGTCGGACAGGTGCTGCTCACCGTCGAGGACGTGGCCCGTCAGGACCACTACCGCAACGCGCTGCGCACGTTCACCCGGTTGCTCGAGCTGGGCGTGGTGCCGGTGGTGAACGAGAACGACACCGTGGCCACCCACGAGATCCGGTTCGGCGACAACGACCGGCTGGCGGCCCTGGTCGCCCACCTGGTCGGTGCGGACGCACTGGTGCTGCTCAGCGACGTGGACTCCCTCTACACCGAGCATCCGTCCCACGCCTCCGCCCGTCCGATTCAGCTGGTGCCCGACATCGACGAGCTCGAGGTGGACACCAGCGGTGCCGGAGCGGAGATCGGGACCGGCGGGATGGCCACGAAGCTGCAGGCCGCACGGATCGCGACCGCGTCCGGCATCCCCGTGGTGCTCGCGGCGGCGGCGAGTGTCGAGGCCGCGCTGACCGGCGAGCCGGTCGGCACCCTGTTCCAGGCCACCGGCAAGAGAAGGTCGCGCAAGTTGATGTGGCTGGCGTATGCGTCGGTGTCCCAGGGCGAACTGGTGCTCGACGCCGGTGCGGTTCGGGCACTCACCGAGCGGAAGGCGTCGCTGCTGCCGGCCGGCATCCTCGAGGTGCGGGGCGCTTTCCACGTCGGTGATCCGGTCCGGCTGGTCAGCGAGGCCGGGACGGTGGTCGCGCGCGGTCTGGTCGGCTACGACTCCTCCGACCTGCCCGGGATCATCGGACGCAGTACCCGCGACCTGGTCGCAGAACGCGGCGCGGGCTTCGACCGCGAGGTGGTGCACCGCGACGACCTGATCGTGCGGTCGCGGAAGAAACGAACGTGAGCATCTCTCCTCCGCTGCGGTCGGCCGGACATTTTCGTGGGAACCCGTCATGACGCCTGTCTTGTTCTTCGGTTGGGCGGCCGCGTTCGTGGGCACGGTGCTCGGCATCCCCCAGGTCGTGCGGCTCGTCCGGACCCGGAGTGTGGAGGGGGTTTCGCTTGCTGCCTGGCAGGTGATTCTGGGGTTGAACGTGGGCTGGCTCGTGCACGGCTTCCTGATCCGCCAGCTCAACATGATCGTGCCGAACGGGCTCGGCATGATCGTCACCCTCACGATCCTGCGCCTGGTGGCGCGCGAGCGGCGGCGGCCGCTGCTGCGCACGGTGCTGCCCGGTATTGCGATCGGTGCGGTGATGGTCGCCGTCGACCTGGTCTTCGGCTCGGCGACCTTCGGCGCATTCGCCGTGATTCCCGCGATCTTCGCCAACATCGGCCAGAGCATCGAACTCGTGCGGGCACCCCGGGTGTGGGGAGTCTCGCCGGCGTTTCTCGTCGGCGCAGTGCTGAACCAGGCGCTGTGGCTGGCCTGGGGCCTGTTGGTCGCCGACCCCGGCACGGTCATCGCCGCGACGGTCACCGGCACGATCACGCTGTTCAACCTGGTCTGGTGGGGCCTGCGGATGGCGGGACTGCGTCCGCTGCCCCTCGGGGTGGTGTCGCGGGTCGAAGTGTGGCTGAGCAGGCGCTCCTCGGCCCCGGCCGCCGCGTCCGTGGGTCTTGGCGACGCTCCCGAACCCGCCGACGCGATGCCCTCCCAAGGGCCGGTCGTGCCCGGCGTCATCGCGGAGGCCCAGCCGGACGCGGACTGAGCTGGTGCGGCGCCGCCTGGCCCTGCGTCGTGATCCTCGCCCGCCGGACGGGAGCGGAATGGTCAACGGACGGAAAGGGGACGGTTCCTTTCTCGTCCACTCGCCTATCCTTTCCGGCATGAGCTTCACCGAACAGGCCGCCGGAGCGAAGATCGCCAGCCGGGCACTGGCCGTCCTGACCCGCGCACAGAAGGACGCGGCGCTGCACGCCATGGCTGATGCGCTCGCTGCCGCGACCGAGCCGGTCCTGGCCGCGAACGCCCTCGACGTCGCCGCGGCGCGCGAGGCGGGGACGAACGAATCGCTGGTGGACCGGCTCAGCCTCAGCGCGGCCCGGATCGACGGCATGGTTGTCGGTCTGCGCTCGCTGGCCGGGCTGCCCGACCCGGTGGGCGACGTGGTGCGGGGCTGGACGAACCCCAACGGCGTCCGGGTGCGCCAGGTGCGGGTGCCGCTCGGTGTGGTCGGGATCATCTACGAAGCACGCCCGAACGTGACCGCGGACGCCGCGGGCATCTGCCTGAAGGCCGGCAATGCGGCGCTGCTGCGCGGCTCGTCGTCCGCGCTGAACTCCAACCGGGCCGTGGTGGCTGCGCTCCGTCAGGGGCTCGCCGCGTCCGGGCTGCCCGAGGACGCGGTGCAGCTGGTCGAGGGCGACCGGAGTGTGACCGGGGAGATGATGGCCGCCCGAGGCCTGGTGGACGTGCTCATCCCGCGCGGCGGAGCCGGCCTGATCAACGCCGTGGTCGACGGCTCCAAGGTGCCGGTGATCGAGACGGGTACCGGCAACTGCCACTTGTTCGTGGACGCGTCCGCCGATCTCGACATGGCGATCGCGATCATGCTGAACGCAAAGGTGCAGCGTCCGAGCGTGTGCAATGCGCTGGAGACCCTGCTCGTGCACGCCGACGTGGCTGCGGCGTTCCTGCCCCGGGCACTGGCCGCGCTGGGCGAGCACGGGGTCACCGTGCACGGGACGCCCGCCGTGCAGTCGTACTCGGCCGATGTCGTGCCGGCCGCCGAGGACGAGTTCGACGCCGAGTACCTCTCCCTCGACCTCGCCTGTGACGTGGTGGGCTCGCTGGAGGACGCGATCGCGCACATCCGCGTCCACACCACCGGGCACTCGGAGACCATCGTCACCTCCGACCGGCGTTCTGCGGACCGGTTCACCGCGGAGGTGGATGCGGCTGCCGTGCTGGTGAACGCGTCCTCGCGGTTCGTGGACGGCGGCGAGTTCGGCTTCGGCGCCGAGATCGGCATTTCGACCCAGAAGTTGCACGCCCGCGGGCCGATGGGCCTGCCGGAGATGACGTCCACCAAGTACGTCGTCGACGGCGACGGCCAGACCCGTCCCTGACGGATCGACAAGGCACCAAACCGCAGGGCGAGCGATGCACCCGGACGCGGCGGGGTGACGGCCGCGAGTGCGGGCCGATAGGATCCGCGGCATGCAGACGCTCCTCGAGGTCGCGGTCTATGACGTGACCCTGCCCGCCGTGATCGGACTGGGCGCTCTCGCCATCCTCCTGGCCGGGCTCGGGTACGTGCGCCAGATCGGGAAGGGCCGGCCGCACGCCAAATGAGTGAAACCCCCATCGTCTGGGAGCAGTCGGGCTCCCGGCGGCTCCGCCTCGGCGTGATGGGCGGAACGTTCGACCCGATCCACCACGGTCACCTGGTGGCAGCCAGTGAGGTGCAGGCGCGGTTCGCGCTCGACGAGGTGGTGTTCGTGCCCACCGGCGTGCCCTGGCAGAAGGCGGGCAAGCAGGTCTCGCAGGCCGAGGACCGCTACCTGATGACCACGATCGCCACCGCCTCAAACCCGCGCTTCTCGGTCAGTCGCGTGGACATCGAACGCACCGGCCCGACCTACACCGTCGACACGCTGCGCGACATCCGCACCGTCCGGCAGGGTCCGATGGACGTCTTCTTCATCACCGGCGCTGACGCACTCAGCCAGATCCTCACCTGGAAGGGCGTGGACGAACTTTTCGAACTCGCCCACTTCGTCGGGGTGTCGCGTCCCGGCGTGCCGTTGGGGGAGAACGACATCACCCACCTCCCGGAGGACAAGGTCACCCTGCTGGAGGTTCCGGCGCTGGCCATCTCGTCCACCGCCTGCCGCGAACGCGTCGCCCAGGGGCTGCCGATCTGGTACCTCGTGCCGGACGGTATCGTCCAGTACATCGCCAAACGTGGCCTGTACCGACCCAGAGGAGCCCAGTGACCGCCACCGAGAATGCCGTCGAGATCGCCCGCACCGCCGCGAGAGCGGCCGTCGCGAAGCTCGCGAAGGATCCGGTGGCCTTCGACGTTTCCGACCGGCTCGCGATCACCGACGTCTTCCTGATCGTTGCCGCCACCAACGAGCGGCAGGTCGGCGCCGTCGTGGACGCCGTGGAGGAGGCACTGCTCAAGCAGGGAGTGAAGGCCGTACGCCGCGAGGGCGACCGGGAGAACCGCTGGGTGCTGCTGGACTTCCTCGACACCGTCGTGCACGTGCAGCACTCCGAGGAGCGCGCCCTGTACGCCCTGGAGCGTCTCTGGAAGGACTGCCCGCGGCTCGACCTCGGTGATCTCGAGCCGACGCAGGCATGAGCGCTGCGAGGGTCGTCCTGCTGCGGCACGGGGTTACCGACTGGAATGACGACGGACGGTTCCAGGGCCAGACCGACGTACCCCTGAACGACACCGGACGCGCGCAGGCCGCCGCCGCAGCGGAGGTGCTGTCCGGGTTCGGGGTCAGCCGGATCTTCGCCTCCGACCTGGGCCGGGCCGCCGAGACCGCCCGGATCGTCGCCGCACGCTGCGCACTGCCGGTGGTCACCGACCCGCGGCTGCAGGAGGTGAACGTCGGCTCGTGGACGGGCCGGAGCATCGAGGAGATCGGCGCCGCTGTGCCCGACTTCTGGCCCGCTCTGCGCGAGGGACGCGACTTCCGCCGCTCGCCCGAGGGTGAGACCGCCACCGAGGCGGGCCAGCGGGTCGCACTGGCGCTGCTCGACCACGCCGAGGCCGCCGCAGACGGCGAGGTGCTGCTGGCAGTCGGCCACGGCCTGTCGCTGCGGGTCGGAGCGCTGCTGCTGATGGGTCTGGACTACTCCTGCGCCCGGCTGTTCCGGGGTCTGGAGAACTGCCACTGGGTCGTGCTCGAGCCCGGTGGCGTGTACTGGCGCCTGCGCACGTACAACGCGGGGGTGGCGTAGCCGAGGCGAAGCTCAGGCGACGCCGAGCGCCTTCCCCGGGGTGAAGCCGGGGAAGACCTGGTCGAGCTTGTCGTTGCCCAACCGCTTGCTGACGATCTCGGAGAGGGCCTGACGGTAGTCGGTGGTGATCGGCACGTCGCCCGTGGTGAGGTTGTCCGCGCTCAGCGTGGGCATCGACCCGTAGATGTGGCCACCGTTGATGCTGCCGCCCATCAGGAACATCAGGTTGCCGTGGCCGTGGTCGGTGCCGCCGTCGCCGTTCACCTGCACGCGGCGTCCGAACTCGCTCATCGTCACGACGGTGACCGAGTTCCAGATCGGGCCGAGGTCGGTGCGGAATGCCTTCAGTCCCTTGGCGAAGTCACTGGCGAGGCGGGAGAACTGCCCGTTCGTGTTGCCGGGCGTGCCGAGGTTCTGGTGCATGTCCCAGCCGCCGTAGTCGATGCAGGCCACCTCCATGCCGAGGTCGGCCTTGGCGAGGCGGGCGATGTCCTTCAGGCCGCTGCCCCAGGTGCTGTCGGGGTAGGCGGCGCCGTTGGCCGGCGCGTACGTCGTGCCCCGGACGGTGGCCAGCTCGTCAAGCGCCCCGAGGGTGGCCTTCGCCTGGGTGGCGAGGACGCCGCCGGCGTCGCCGTAGATCGCACCGAGGTCGCTGACCAGGCGCTTCGCGTTGTCGCCCTCCTTCCATGAGCCGTTGAGCGCGAACGAGTCGACGCTGGACATCGCCAGGGACTGGTAGGCGGTCGTGGTCAGGGAGAGCACGACCCGATCGCCGATCGTGATCGCCCGGAAGGTGCCCGACTCCGAGGAGGACGACGCGATGTGGCGCCCGATCCAGCCCGAGCGGACGTTGGCCTTCGCGGCGCGCTCGCAGAGGTCCTGGTCCTCGAAGTGGGAGCGCTGAAGGTCCGGGTGGCCGGAACCGAGCACGATCGCCAGCTGGTTGTCGTCCCAGATGCTCTTCAGCGGCGCGAAGTTGTTGTTCAGCAGGTAGGTCGAGTTCAGTGCGAAGCCGGTGCTGCTGGTGACCCGCGTGGCGCCCCGCAGGTTGTTGTAGTTGCTGTCGTCGGGGACGCCGAGGGCGGCCAGGCCGTCGAAGCCGCCGCGCAGGAAGATGCACACCAGAAGGTCGCCTCCGGTGCCGGCGGCGAACGAGTAGCGGGGCGCGGCGGAGGCGGCCAGCAGCCCGCCGAGCCCGATCAGGGAGCCGCGGAAGAAGCCGCGGCGGGCGAACCTCGGCCCGGTGGGGGTGTGCTCGGCCGCCGGGTCGTCGATCCCGGTGTTCGGACGCAGGGTGGCGACGAGTTCGTTGGCCTGCTCCGGTGTGACCACCCGGGTGGATCCGTCCACGGTCGCCAGCAGTCGGTTCTGGGCCTCGTTGTGGTGGTGCAGGGGGGTGATCAGGTCCTCGTGCAGGAGTGCTTCTCCGCGTCGCAGCGACGCGTCCAGGTTCTGGCCGGGCATCGGTGGTCCTCTCAGCGGAGCATGAAGTAGGGGGAGGCGAAGATGAAGTGCAGCGCCGGGCCGAGGTTGTACTTGACCTGGTCGGAAGAGAGGGTGCTGCCGGTTCCTCCGTCGGAGAGCCGTTGTACGACGATCGCGAGGTGCTCGTCAGTCCACGTGTAGCCGGTGATGGTGGAGGTGAGCTTCTTCGCGACCTCGGTGATCACCTGCCCCTTCTTCACCCCGAGCGCGCTTGCCCAGGAGGAGTAGTCCGAGGGCCACTGCTTGTCGTTGCCCCAGTTGACCCTCGCGTTGGCCGAGTACCAGTGGCCGAGCAGGGCCTGGGTGGCCATCCACGCCGGCGCCTGGTCGGGGTAGCCGTTCACGACCGGCCACATCCGGGGCTGGTGGTTCTCGCGGTACAGCAGCCATTGCACGGTGCCGGTGATGTCCCAGACGCTCTTCAGCTGCTGGTTCTTCGGTGCCTTGATGGTGCTCGGCCTGCGCAGCTTGATCATCGTCGCCATGGTCTCCTGCGGCCGGCGCCACTTGGCGCCCACCGAGGCGGCGAACTCCTCGGAGAGCAGGAGCGCGCGCATCACGGCGGCCAGGGAGGTGTCGTTGTCGAGGTATACCTTCGCCAGCGAGGCGACGAAGTCGTCGGAGGGGGTGTCGCTGACGTAGCGGACGGCCAGCCGGCGCGCGATGTGGCGGGCGGTGGCCTCGTGGTGGGCGAGGTAGGAAAGGTACGCCTTGAGCAGGGCCGGCCCCTTCGAGAGATCCGTGTTGGGGTCTTCGAAGTCCATGATCCTGACCGCGCCGACGTAGTGGTTACCCGGTGTATAGGCGTAGGTCCGCTTGTTCCAGTCGACGCCGTGGCCGGTGAGCAGGCGCGCGGAGTTCAGCACGTCGTCCTCGGTGTAGTTGCCCACGCCGACGGTGTGGAGTTCGAGCAGTTCCCGTCCGAGGTTCTCGTTGATGGCGGTTCTCGTGCTCAGCTGGTTGTCGAGGTAGATCAGCATGGCCGGGTGCCGGATCGCGGCGTAGAGCATGCTGGAGTACTTGCTGAGCGCGTACTTTCGCAGCACGGCCCAGTCGAACCACGCGACGAACTCGGAGGCCTTGCCGTCCGCGGAGACGTAGAGGTGGTCCGCCATGGTGTCGACCATCGACTCGTAGAGGTAGCGCTTCGTGAACACCTGGCGGATGGTGCGGGAGGTGCTCATCGCCTTGGCGGCGATCCAGGCTTGCTTCCTTGAGGCCTTGTAGACGGCGATCCCGGTCATGGTCGCGAAGCTCAGGTGCTTCTTGACCAGCGCGTCCGCCTTGGTGTCGCTGATCTTCTTCCAGTTCAGCTGGCGGTCGATCCAGGCGGTGTAGCCCCGCGTGGTGATCTCCTTCGCGATGGCTGCGGTCGGGGCCGGGCACACCCGCCGGGCGAGGTGCCACGCCTTCGAGGACTGGAGGTCGAGGCCGTCCGCGAGTCCGGAGACGGTCTCGGGCAGGATGGTCGACATCGGCCTGACCGGGGGAGCGGCGGACGCCCGGGCCGCCTGGCCCAGGCTGGAGACCGCGAGTCCACCGGCCGCGGCCAGTCCGAGGGCCGTCCGGCGCGAGGGGAGCGGACGTTGGTCGGCGTCAGGCCGGGGCGAGGCGGGTGCAGTCATCGGACCACCTGGGGTGTGAGCAGGAACGGTCTGTGCCGGATCGGCGCAACCCTAATGGATCCTGAGAGCAATGTTAAGGATCTTCATCAGACTGTCCCCCTTTCGGGTGACACCCGCCAGCCTGACGGTTCGGCTTAGCATGGAAGTGGACGCCCTCGGGAGGTGAACGATGATCCAGGTGCAGCTCGCGAGCATCGCGGTGGATTCGCGCGGCCAGCCGGTGGTGGTGCTGGCCCCGATCGACGCCGAGCCGGGCGCCCGGCGGTTGCTGCCGATCTGGATCGGGTTGCCGGAGGCGAGCGCGATCATGCTCGCTGTGGAGGGCGTCGAGCCGGCGCGTCCGCAGACCTACGACCTGATGACGACGTTGATCGAGCGGTTGGGCGCCGAGGTTGCGCAGGTGGTCGTCACGAAGCTCGAGGCGGGCACCTTCTATGCCGAGATCGCGCTGGTCACCCCCGCCGGGCCGGAACTGATCGATGCCCGTCCGTCCGACTCGATCGCGCTCGCCGTCCGGACCGGCGCACCGATCTTCGTCGCAGAAGCCGTGTTCGCGGATGCCGGAATGCCGGACGCGGAGGCAGCCGGAGACGAGCAGCACCAGCTGGCGGAGTTCCACCAGTTTCTCGACGGGGTCGAGCCGGACGACTTCCGCGGCTGAGCTACGCATCTTCGGCACCGGGTCTCCGGGTCCGGCAGCGTGGGCGCCTACGCTGCGGGCATGCTGAGCATCGAACTGGTCGGCGGCTCGACGGAGGCGATCCTGGCCTTGCCCCCCGAGGGTTGCGGACCCGGCGTCCTGTTCGTGATGGACGCGTTCGGGTTGCGTCCGCGGATTCAGGAGATGGCCGAGCGGATCGCCGGTTGGGGCTACGTGGTGCTGGCGCCGAACGTCTTCCACGCCGACGGAACGGTCGCCGAACTTGCCGCACCGGCGGGGGAGCAGCCGCGCTGGGAGGATGTGGCGCCGCGCGTCGCGCGCCTGAGCGGTGCTGCCGTGGCCTCGGACATCGACGGCTACGTGGCGGCGCTGCGGGCGCTGCCGGAGGTGGGCGACGGCCCGCTCGGCGCGGTGGGCTTCTGCATGGGCGGCCGGATCGCGGTACGGGCGGCGGGCCGACATCCGGAGGAGATCGCGGCCTGCGCTGCCTTCCACACCGGCGGCCTGGTGACGGAGGAAGCGGACTCACCGCACCGGGGCCTGGCCGGTGCCCGGGCGGAGTTCCTGTTCGCGCACGCCGACAACGACCCCTCGATGACGCCCGCGCAGGTGGAGGCGCTGGGCGCGACCCTGGCGTCCGCGGGCCTGGTGGCGACGAACGTGGTCGTACCGGGCGCGGCGCACGGCTACACGATGTCGGACACCCCGGCCTGGAACGAGGCAGCCTACGAGTGGGCATTCGAGCAGCTGAGGGACCTGCTGGACCGCACGCTGCGCTGAAGCCTGAAGTCACCCGTTCGGGGTCTGCCCCGGGCCACATGGGTGCCTTATGTTCGAGGTGGGCTCTCCAGGGCATGTTCTCGCCAAGAAGCCCTGGGGCACGACTCGAGCCGACACGTTGGAGGGGGCAGCCGGCCTGACTCGTGGTTGCTGGTGGGTGCCCGTGGACGGGGCA
>PHEV01000245.1 GCA_002843035.1 Actinobacteria bacterium HGW-Actinobacteria-5
GCCCAGCCCATCGAGACGTGGTCCTCCTGCAGGGCGCTGGAAGGGATCGAGTCGACGCTGGCCGGGACGGCGAGCCGCTTCAGCGTGGAGACGATCCCTGCCTGCGTGTACTGGGCGATCATCAGGCCCGAGTCGATGCCGGGGTCGTCGGCAAGGAACGGCGGCAGGCCCCGGTTGCGGGCCGCGTCGAGGAACCGGTCGGTGCGCCGCTCGCTGATGCCGGCGACGTCCGCCACGCCGATGGCGAGGAAGTCCAGCACGTGCGCGATCGGAGCCCCGTGGAAGTTGCCGTGCGACTCCACCCTTCCGTCGTCGAGGACCGAGGGGTTGTCGATGGCGGACGCGAGTTCGCGGTCGGCGATCATCCCGGCGTAGGCGACGGCGTCCCGCAGCGACCCGTGCACCTGCGGGGTGCAGCGCAGCGAGTAGGCGTCCTGGACGACGCCGTCGCCGTGCCGGTGGCTGGCCACGATCGGCGAGCCGGCCAGGAACCGGCGCAGGTTGGCTGCGCTGGTGGCCTGCCCTACCTGCGGACGCAGCGCCATCAGGTCGGCGGCGAAGGTGCGGTCGGTGCCGAGCTGGCCCTCGACGCTCATCGCGGCGGCGAGGTCGGCCACGTCCAGCAGCTGTTCGAGGTCGGCGAGCGCGAGCACCAGCATGCCGAGCATGCCGTCCGTGCCGTTGATCAGGGCCAGACCCTCCTTCTCAGCCAGCTCCACGGGGACGAGCCCGTGCTCGGCCAGTGCCTCGGCCGTGGGGCGGCGGGTGCCTCCGTCCAGCACCTCGCCCTCGCCGATCAGGGCCAGCGCGCAGTGGGCCAGCGGGGCCAGGTCGCCGGAGCAGCCGAGGCTGCCGTACTCGTGCACCACCGGCACCAGCCCGGAGTTCAGCAGGGCGGCGTAGGCCTGTGCGGTCGACAGCCGGACGCCGGAGTGCCCGCTGGCAAGGGTCTTCAGCCGTAGCAGCAGCATGGCGCGGACCACCTCGTCCTCCACCTGCGGACCGTTGCCCGCAGCGTGCGAGCGGATCAGGCTGCGCTGCAACCGGGCCCGCTCGGACGGCGGGATGCTCCGCGTGGCGAGCGCACCGAACCCCGTGGAGATGCCGTACACGCCGTCGGGTGCGCTGGCGAGGGCGTCGATGTGGCGGCGGGAGGCCTCGATGGCGGTCTGGGCCTCGACGGACAGCCGCACGCGGCCGCGCTGCCGGGCGACCGCCACCACATCGACGCGCCTCACCCCTCCAGTACCCACCTCGATCTCAGCCATGCCAACAATTCAAGCCAGCGCGTCGTCGCGGACGAACGGATCCCGGCCTGGTGTTGTCTCGGATGCGAGACTTGCTCCCATGAGCCGTCCCGTCCCGTCCGCCACCGCGGCGTTGCAGGTGCTGCGCTTCCTGTCCCAGCGCACCAACCCGGTGCCCGCGGCGCGGATCGCCCAGGAGGTGGGACTGCCCCGCTCGACCACCTACCACCTGCTGCACGCGATGGCCGCGGAGTCGTTCGTGGTGCACTACCCCGACGATCAGCGCTGGGGGGTGGGCGTGGCCGCGTGGGAGGTGGGCCAGGGCTACACCAGGCAGGCGCCGCTGACCCGACTGGCCCGGCTGCCGATCGCCCGGCTGGTCGACGCACTGGGCCTCTCCGCGCACCTCGCGGTGCTGCTGGGGTCCGACGTGGTCTACCTCGTCGAGGAGCGGGCCGCGGGCAAGGCGCGGCTGGTCACGGACGTCGGCGTCCGCCTGCCCGCCCACCTGACCGCCACCGGACGGGCGATCCTGGCCGGGTTGCCGAAGGCGCAGCTGCGGGCGCTCTACCCGTCCCGGGAGAGCCTGGTCCGGCGCACGGACGCCGGGCCGCGGTCGCTGGGCGACCTGCGCACCCTGCTCGCCGCGACCCGGCGCCGCGGCTGGGCCGAGGAGGACTCCGAGGTCACCGAGGGTTTCGCGTCGGTGGCGGTGCCGCTGCGCTCGCCGTCCAACCTGGCTGCGGTCGCGGTCACCTGGCGCTCGCCCCTGCAGGTGCCGGTCGAGGAGGTGCTCCAGCGGCTGCGGGCGAGTGCCGCGACGATCGAGGCTAGGCTGCGCTGAGTGAAAACCTTCGTCCTGCCCGGCACTGAAATCACGGTCCCCGCCGTCGTCACCGGCGTGATGCGGATCCAGGAGAAGACGGACGCCGAGGTGCGTGCCCTGTACGACGCCTCCCTGGCCGCCGGCATCAACTTCTTCGACCACGCCGACATCTACGGCTCCGGCGTGCACGGCTGCGAGGCCCGGTTCGGCGAGGCGCTCCGGCTGACCCCGTCGGAGCGCGCCGGGATCACGCTGCAGTCCAAGGCAGGCATCGTGACCGACGGGCCCTACTTCGACTTCTCCTACTCCCACATCATCGAGGCCGTGAACGGCTCGCTCGCGGCACTGCGCACCGACTACCTCGACATCCTGCTGCTGCACCGACCGGACGCGCTGGTCGAGCCCGACGAGGTGGCGAAGGCGTTCAGCGAGCTTGAGGCCGCGGGCAAGGTGCGGGCCTTCGGGGTGTCGAACCACACCCCGGCGCAGATCGAGCTGCTGAAGCGGTCCGTCCGCCAGCCGCTGGTGGTGAACCAGTTGCAGCTCTCGATCACACACGCGCCGATCCTCACCCAGGGCATGGCGATGAACATGAACGGGCTCGACCAGTCGATCAGCCGTGACCTCGGCGTTCTCGACTACTGCCGGCTGCACGACATCACCGTGCAGGCGTGGTCACCGTTCCAGG
>PHEV01000246.1 GCA_002843035.1 Actinobacteria bacterium HGW-Actinobacteria-5
GCGCTGATGCTCGACGACGTCCTCGGCGACGAAGGCCTCGAGCACGGCTTCGTCTCCTGCGCCGATGCCCTCCTCAACGATCCGACGGAATCGGTCGGCAATATCGGTTGTGTTCATCGCCTGCTCCTTTTGTTAGAGTTCAACTCTATTTAGATAGAGTGCTACTCTACTGAGGTGGACGTCAAGACCCCCGAGCCCCAGCGGCGCCCGACCCTCCGCCAAGAGCAGGCAAACCTCACCCGTACCCGTATCAGGGATGCGGCCCGCAGGCTGTTCGTGCGCGACGGCTACGCGGCGACCACCCTGAAGGCGATCGCGGCCGAGGCTGGGGTCGCGGTCCAGACCGTGTATGCGGTGTTCGGCAGCAAGTCGGCGATCCTGACTGAGCTGCGCTGGATGGTGGTCGACCTGCCCGAGGCCGACGCCGCCCGGCAGGAGGCCATGCGCGCCGCCGCCGCTGAAGAACGGCTGTCGCGGTTCGCGTACTCGATCCGACTGCGCTGGGAAGCCGCCGGCGACATCGTGCAGGTGAACGAGGACGCTGCGCGCACAGATCCCGCCATCGCCGCCGAGGTCCGGCCGGCAGAGGAAAGGCGGCAAGCCGGGATCCGCGCGTTCGCCCGGGCCATCGTTGACGACTTCGATCTCCCGCTCGACGCGGCCCGGGTAGCCGCGATGGTCGACGCCCTCACGATGTACCACCTGTACGCCCAGCTGGTCAGAGTCCACCGCTGGACGCCGGACGAGTACCAGTCCTGGCTGCGCGGCCAGTTGGTCGCCGCGGTACACCCGGGCGACCCCGACAGCCCTGAGGATGGGCGCCAGCCGTAGCGAGGGCTCTCGCGCCGGTGTGGCAGCCCGACGCTGAGTTCGCGCGTTCTGCCGTTGATGCTGCGCGGACGTGATCTACCGAGGCGTCGCCGATCCGCCGCCCGACCCGGCGCTCGGAGTGCCATTCGGATTCAGCATCTGCAGCAGTGCCAGAAGGAACAGCGCCAGGACACCGGCAGCCACGCCGGCGGCAAGCCAAGCGGCCCAACGGAGCGACTTGCGCCAAAGGAACAAGCCAACAGCGAGAACGAGGCTGCCGACACCTATCCATATCCCGATGCCGGGAAAGAGGTCCGCGACGAACAGACCCACGAGGAACCCCGGAGCAGCCATCCATGGCATCGGCCGGCTCGAACCCGGCCTGGCCGAATCGGTAGTCATCGCTCACCTCGCTCGCTTCATCCAGTGTGCAGGCACGGCCGGAACAACCGCCGCAGACAACTGGATCTGCCGCTCTCAGCCGCCGATTGCGTCACGTCCTCGGACCCAGTAGTCGCCTCCAGAAGCCGCGCCCGGCGGGTGGCTCGGTAGCAACCACCGGCTCGGAGAACGGCGGTGGTTGGTCCTGTTCCGGTTCCTCGACGAACAGGTCGATATGAACTGAGAGAAGGTGACCGGCCGAGTCGTAGACACCAAGCACGGGGTAGCTGCCGTCACCCCACCCAGAGTGCGACAGGACCACGTTCTCGCCAGCGGTCGCACCCGGCAGCACGATGTTCGCGCAGCCTTCGGCGACGTGCGTCGGCGAGTCCATGAGCGCGAACCAGGAGTCCTCGCCGCCGTTGTCGAAGATGTCCTCATACCAGTTCCCCGGCGGCATGCACCGGGCCACGGCTTCGGCATCAGCGAAAGCCACCGTTCCAGCGTCGACATTCACCCCGTAGAACGCATCCGGGTCGGTGATGGGCTCGGAACCGTCGGGCGCCAGGAACTCGACACGATCGGGGACGCCGTCGGACACGACCACGCTGAGGTAGCTTTCGCGCAAGTGGCTCCCGTCCTGTGCATCGCTGACATCAGCGATCGTCACGAAAGCTGGATACGAACCGGCCGGAATCGCCACCTGCAGCCCCATGCCCAGATTCACGAACGGATCGCTGGCCTCAAGCCTGCCGCTCGGCACCTCCAGCCACCCGAGCTCCCGTACCTGATGGGTGTACTTCCAGCCAGCTATTCGACCAGTCCGCAGCGCAAGCACACTGGAGGCATCCATGCCGGGAACGTTACTCGTCCGCGAGGTTCGACGACGGGCGATCCGGCAAGGGCCGCACCCGCGATCACTGCGGACTGCCAGAGCTGAGCCCGAAGAACCGCTCGAAGAAGGCGTTGAGCTTCGCGATCACGCGTTGCTTCTTCTCTCCGTGGCCACCATCAGGCGAGAAGCGGGAGACGGGAGGGAGCACTCGGGTGATGGCCGTGCCGGTGGTGCTGATCGCGCCGTCGCGGAAGGCCGACTCGATGAAGGCGCGGGTGGGTTCGGGCCGCAGGTTCTCCTCCGCGATGATGGCGGTCAGCTCGGCTTCGCGGCGAGCAGCGACGAAGGCCAGCCACTCGGCGTCCACCGCTCCGTGAGGCGAGATCGAGTCGACGAAGTCCTCGATCAGGTCCTTCTTGTTGCGCAGGGACGGGCTGGCGTCCACGGCCCGCGAGATCTCGGCGCGAAGCTCCTTGTCATCGCCATCCCCGCGAGCCTCACGACGCTTCTGGACCAGCAGCAGGATGTAGTCGACGTTGATCTCGACCTGTTTGATCAGCTCGATCTCGAAGACCACATCGTCGTTGATGGACTCCTTGTCGGCGTCGGAGTCCTTGCGCCATTCGGCGTGCAGGTCGAGGTAGACGCTGCGGTAGTCCTGGCTCTGCCGGGCGGTCAGCAGCTCCTGCCCTGCGAACTCGTCGAAGGA
>PHEV01000247.1 GCA_002843035.1 Actinobacteria bacterium HGW-Actinobacteria-5
CTGCAGCTGAACCCCGTCTACGCGACGCTGGTCGGCAACCTGCTCGCCGGAGTGGGCATGCTGATGGTCTTCCGGCACCGCTCGAGCCTGGGCGGGCTGAACACGCTGGCGCTGATCGTGCAGGAGAAGGTGGGCTGGAGAGCCGGCTACGTGCAGATGGCGATGGACGTGACCATCATCCTGGTTGCGCTCACCGTCGTGCCGCCGGCCAACGTGCTGCTCTCTGCGGCCGGTGCGGTCGTGCTGAACATCGTGCTCGCGCTGAACCACCGGCCCGGGCGCTATCTGGGGTACTGACCGCCGGGCAAGGAACCGGGCGAACACCGCCGGACGCGATCGTCGGCGCCACGGCCTCGCGGCGGTCCGGACTCGAGCCGATTCCCGCTGCCGACCGGTGGAACTGGCAGCGGTCCACCCACGACAGCTCTCGCGACCCGAGGGGATTGACTGCCTCCAACACGAGACCTAGTCTTGTATATACGAGATTAGTCAGGTAAGGGGGCTTCGTGATCTCCACGCTTTCGCTACTGCAGGCCGCCGAACGGGACAAGTACGCAGTACCGGCATTCAACATCTTCGATGAGTCGAGCCTCCAAGCCGTCATGGCCGCTGCAAAGGAGGCCAGGTCACCGGTGATCATCCAGGTCTCGACCCGAACGGTACGGATGATCGGCGTCGACTGGATGGCCCAGTTGTTCCGGAACGCGGCCGCCCAAGCCGGCGTTCCGGCCGCACTGCATCTGGATCACTGTCCTGACGTCGACATCATCAGGCAGGTCGTCAAGGCCGAGTGGTCCTCGCTGCTCTTTGACGCGTCTCACCTGGGATTCGAGGAAGCCGTGCGCCAGACCGCCGAGGTCGTACGGCTCGCGCACGCCAATCGAGTCGAGGTGGAGTCAGAGGTCGAGAACATTGTCGGAGTGGAGGACGGCATCGGTGTGGCTCGACCGACCCACTCCTACTCCGCGGAGCGCATCGTCGCAGCAGCGCGAGAGGCGAGAGTCGACTTCCTGGCTCCCCATCTGGGCACAGCCCACGGCGAGTACCACGGGCGCCCGCAGATTCGGCCAGAGCGGGCCGCGGAATTCCGTCGCCTCTGCGCAATGCCGATCGTTCTTCATGGGGGCACGGGCCTGACTACCGAAGAGTTCCGCTCGTTCATCGATGCCGGGGTCTCGAAGATCAACATATCCACAGCGGTGAAACGGGCCTACATGCAATCAGCCCTCGCCTTCCTTGAGACCGCCTCCATGACCGACGAATGGGAACCGGGCCCGTTGCTCCGCGCCGTGCATGACGGGGTCCGCGAAGCCGTCGCTCCCTTCTTCGACATCTTCGGCTCGGCGGGCAAGGCAGAATCATGGCCAGGGCACTGATCCTCGACTGCGACGGCGTTCTCGCCAATACCGAGCGGGACGGGCACCTCGTGGCCTTCAACCACATGTTCGACGAACTCGACCTGCCCTTCCACTGGACCGAGAGTGAATATGCCGAACTCGTCAAGATCGGTGGCGGGAAGGAGAGGCTGGCCAGCGTACTGAGCCCGGAGGTTGCGCGCGAACTCGGGATCACCGATCCCGCCGCTGCCGTCGCGAGCTGGCACCGACGAAAGACCGACATCTACCTGGAACTCCTTCGAGACGGCACGATCACCGCCCGCCCCGGAGTGAGGCGACTCGTCGAAGAGGCACTGGAGGCAGGATTGCGGATCGCAGTCGCCTCGACCTCGGCCGAGCTTTCCGTGCGTTCGGTGCTCAGGCATGCCATCGAACCCTCGCTCGCGCGCCATGTCCGAGTCTTCGCTGGCGATATCGTGCCGCACAAGAAGCCCGCCCCCGACATCTACGCCTACGCCTTGCGTGCCCTCTTTGTGCCCTCGCACGAAGCGGTCATCATCGAGGACAGCGGGATCGGGTGCAAGGCTGCCTGCGGTGTGGGGGTTCCGCCGATCATCACCCCATCGAGCTACACCGGAGACGACGACTTCACCGGAGCCGCACTGGTAGTGAGCGACCTGGGAGAGCTCGATTCGCCCGCGACCCTTCTCAGCAACCCGAGGAACCTGCCCTTCCGCGGCATCGTCGATATCCCGCTTGTGACTGCGATCGCGAGTTGTATGCAGTAGCGCATGGCCGCACCCGGAACAGTGTGGGTGGCGCTACCGCCGGCTCTGACGGAAAGGGTTCGTCATGACCGGGGCACTGGTGGCTTGTCGAGCCGTGGCAGGGTGATGCCCCCGAGGGCACACCGGTCGGATGTCTCCCGACCTGGTGGGAGTCCTGAGGGTTCGCACAAGGACCCCCGGGATGCGCGGCGTGAACAGCTCTCGCATCCGCTCGCCGACCGTCCCCTGTGCGCCCACGCCGTCCTCCCGTCCGAATGAGGCAGCGCTCGGCAGGACTCGACGATGTACGCGAAGCATCTCCACCGCTCGAGAAATCCCACGCTCGGCCGTCGAGCACCCTTCGCCGACCGAGCGTGGTCCGCTCGTGAGTGCTTCACGGCACGTCACGAGGCGATCTGGGGCTGGCATTCAGCCGAGCCTGGACAGGGCGAGCTTGGCCTTGGCGGTCACGTGTTCGGGAGTGAAGCCGTATTTGGTGAAGAGCAGGTTGCCGGCGGCGGATTCGCCGAAGTGGTCGATCGCGACGATCTCGCCGGCCGGTCCGACCAGGTCGCGCCAGCCCATCGGAACG
>PHEV01000248.1 GCA_002843035.1 Actinobacteria bacterium HGW-Actinobacteria-5
ATGCTGTAGCTTTGCTGGCCGAGGGGCTGGATGGGGTCATGGTGGGCCGTGCCGCCTACCACGAGCCGTGGAACATTCTGGGCGGTGCCGATGCCGCGCTTTTCGGTCTGCCCGGACCGGCAAGTGCCTTTGCCGTGGCCGAGGCGATGCGGCCCTACATTGCGGCGCATCTGGCGGGCGGCGGGCGGCTGCATCAGATCAGCCGCCACATGCTCGGGCTTTTCCACGGCCGCCCCGGCGCGCGCGGCTGGCGCCGGGCACTATCGGAAGGGGCAAGCGCCGAAGGCGCCGGGCTTGCGCTTTACGATGCGGCGCTGGCCGAGGTGGCGCGCGCCTAGCCTGCGAACCGCGCCAGTTCCGCCTCCAGCGCGGCGGCGGATGCGGGCATCAGCCCCACCAGCGGCAACCGCAGACCGGCGCCCATATGGCCCGCATGGGCCAGCGCGTGCTTGACCGGGGCGGGGCTGGCCTCGATGAACATCGCGGCGGCAAGCGGCGCCAGGCGTTCATGCAGCGCCAGCGCTTCGGCGGTGCGACCGCTCGACCATGCCTGCCAAAGCGCCACACATTCCGCCGGGGCGTAGTTTGACAGCACCGAGGTCAGGCCCCGCGCGCCGAGAGCGAAGAACGGCAGCGCCAGCCCGTCATCGCCGCAATGCACCACGAAACCGGGTCCGCAGGCGGCGCGCAAGGCGGTTACGCGCGCCACATCGCCCCCCGCCTCTTTGATCGCCACGATATTTGCGCAAGCCGCTGCCAGTTCTGCCGCCGTCTGCGGCGCAATAGCCACCCCGGCGCGGCCCGGCACCGAATAAAGCATCACATCCGCCGCCCCCGCCGCCTCGGCCACGGCGGCGAAATGCGCCACCAGCCCCGCTTGCGTGGGCTTGTTGTAATAGGGCGTCACCACCAGCACCCCGTCGGCCCCGGCCTCAACCGCGCGGCGGGTGGCGGCAACCGTTTTCGCGGTCGCATTGCTGCCAGTGCCGGCCAGCACATAGGCCGCCCCCTTGGCCCGCGCCACGGTGCGCGCAATCAGCGCGAGCGCTTCATCATCGCTCAGCGTCGCCGCCTCGCCGGTGGTGCCGACCGGCACGAGCCCCGCGATGCCCGCTGCAAGCTGGCGGTCAAGGTGGCGGTCGAAGGCGTCCCAATCAACCGCGCCGGTGGCGGTGAAAGGGGTAACGAGTGCGGTAAAGACACCGTCGAAACGGGTTGGGGTGGTCATGGGCGTTTCCTTTGGGTTGCGGCCAGCGATCAGTCGATCACGACGCGGGTTTCGGACATTTCGCGCAGCGCGATGCGCACGCCCTCGCGCCCTAGCCCCGAGCCCTTAACGCCGCCAAAGGGCACATGCTCGGCGCGGAAATCGGGGCCTTCGTTGACCATCACCCCGCCCACCTGCAACCCGCGCGACAGGCGGCGGATGGCGGCGTGATCGTTGGTGAAGATGCCCGCTTGCAGGCCAAACTCCGAGGCGTTGACCTCGGCCATCGCGGCATCAAGGCTATCAAAGCTGCGCATCGCCAGCACCGGGCCGAAGGTTTCGGTCGCCATGAGCCGTGTGCTCAGCGGCACATCGGCGATGACCGTGGGGGCGAACAGCGTGCCCTGCGCGGTGCCGCCCGCCAGCAAACGCGCGCCCGCCGCCTGCGCCTCGGCAAGGCGCGCTGCAAGGTCACCGGCGGCGGCGAGGTCTTCTACGAGGCTGCGACCGTGCTGACCACGTTCGTCCTGCTGGGCCACTGGGTCGAGATGCGTGCCCGCGGCGGCGCGAACGACGCCATCCGCACCCTGCTGGAGCTCGCCCCGCCACGCGCGGTCGTGATCCGCGACGGACGCGAGGTCGAGGTTCCCACCTCCGAGGTCATCCCGGGGGACGTGCTGCTGGTGCGTCCCGGCGCGAAGGTCCCCACCGATGGCACGGTGATCCAGGGCGAATCGGAGATCGACGAGTCCATGGTGACCGGCGAGAGCCTCCCGGTCACCAAGACGGTCGGCTCGCCGGTCATCGGCGCCACCGTCAACACCGTCGGCGCGCTGCGGGTCCGCGCGACCCGGGTGGGGTCCGACACCGCCCTGGCACAGATCGTGGCCCTGGTCCAACAGGCGCAGAACTCCAAAGCGCCCGGGCAGCGGCTCGCCGACCGGGCCGCGTTCTGGCTGGTCTTGGTCGCCCTGATCGGCGGCACCGCCACACTGCTCGCCTGGCTGCTGGCCGGCGCGCCGCCGGCAACCGCGGTCCTGTTCGCGATCACCGTGGTCGTCATCACCTGCCCCGACGCGCTGGGTCTGGCGACCCCGACCGCCATCATGGTCGGCACCGGCCTCGGTGCGCGACGCGGGGTGCTGTTCAAGAACGCGACCGCGTTGGAGTCCGCGGCCGGTATCGACGTCGTCGTCATGGACAAGACCGGAACTCTCACCCTGGGTGAGCCCGAGGTGACCGATCTGGTGGTCGACGGAATCGACGAACTGGAGCTGCTCGGCGCGGTCGCCGCGGTGGAGCGGGAGTCCGAGCATCCGCTGGCCAGGGCGATCCGCCGCTACGCCGCAGATCGTGGCGCGCCCGAACGGGCCGCGGCAGGCTTCCGCAGCACGCCCGGACACGGCGCGGGCGCCATTGTCGAAGGCCGTCGGGTTCTGGTCGGGAACAGGCGGTTCTGGCCGGGCCACTCGGCGCCCGCCGCGACGAGCTCGCTGACGCCGGACGGACCGCGGTCCTGGTCGCCGTCGATGATCGCGCCGTCGCCGTGATCGCACTCGCCGACGCACCCCGGCCGACCTCGGCCGCCGCAGTGGCCGCGATGCACCAGGCCGACGTCAGGGTCGTCATGCTCACCGGCGACAACGAGGTCACGGCCCGGCGGATCGCCGACAAGCTCGGCATCGACACGGTCATCGCCGAAGTACTGCCCTCAGAGAAGGCGTCCAGGATCGCGAGCCTGCAAGCTGATGGACGCCGGGTCGCGATGGTCGGCGACGGCGTGAACGATGCCCCCGCACTGGCCACCGCCGATCTCGGGATCGCGATCGGCGCCGGCACCGACGTGGCGATCGAAACCGCCGACGTGGTGTTGATGCGCTCCGACCCGATGGATGTCGCGGTCGCTCTCCGGATCGGCAAGGGCACCGTGCGGAAGATGCGACAGAACCTGGGTTGGGCGATCGGCTACAACACCGTCGCTCTGCCGATCGCCGCCGGCGTGTTCTACGGCTCCTTGGGCCTCATGCTCAGCCCGGAGATTGCCGCCATCACCATGTCCGGGTCCAGCGTGATCGTCGCCGCCAACGCGCTCCTCCTGCGACGCCTCCGGCTGCCAGCCCAGACTGCGCCGACAGCCCCCACCCCAGCCGCGTCTCGGCCCACGAGCAGGTAGTCAAGGGCCGACGACCCCTCCGAGCGAACCCGAAAGGCCAACCTCGCCGTGCCTCAGTCGGGCCAGCCTGGGGCGCCGGGCAGTGCCCGTGTGCAATCTGGCGGCGCTGGTCGTTCCGGTTGGACCCAACGACAGCCTCACCGACCGTGTCATCCATGAGCCGAGGGACCGGAGTTACGAGCCAGGGGTCACTCAGGAGTGGTGCGTCGCATGCCCTGACTCGACAGCGGAGGAAGACGAAGGTGCTGGCGCTGTCGGCGCCGACCCGACGCCGTTGATCGCGGGCCCGAGGACGAGCGCCGAGAACAGGAATAGACCGGTGAAGATCGATGCACCCACGATGGGGGCGGCGATCGATCCATATCGGCGGTGCAGCCGCTTGAACATCGGGATGCTGAGAAC
>PHEV01000053.1 GCA_002843035.1 Actinobacteria bacterium HGW-Actinobacteria-5
TTCTTGACGTCCTCGTCGTAGCGCTTGGCTCCGTCCGCCGCGGACGTGATGCCAGAGCCCACCTCGACGGTGATCTTCTCCAGGTTGGGGCCCTTGATCGGGGACAGGAACTCCAGCGCCGGGCTGACGTTGCCGTCGGTGTAGAACTTCTGCAGGTCCTGCTCTGCGGCCGGAAGGTCGGCGGGCAGCGTGCAGCCGTTGATCATGTACGGACCGGACGGGGTCTGACCCTTGGTCATGGCGTCGCAGCCGTCCTTGCTGGCGATGAAGGCCACGAACTTCTGCGCTGCGGCGAGCTTGTCACCGGTGGCGGTGGTCGGGATGTACGCGCCGCCCGGCGACCAGCTGGTCAGGGTGTACTTCGAGGCGTCGTCGCCCGGCTGAGCGAAGAAGCCGATGTCATCCTTGGCGGTGTCGGACATCGCGGTGTAGGCGCCGATGACGAAGGTCAGCATCGGGTACTGCGCGCCCGTGCCCTTGACCAGCTTCTGCAGGCCCTGGGAGTTCTTCGCGGAGGCGAAGTCCTTGTTCAGGTAGCCGGCCTTGTACACGTCCTCAAGCCTCTGGAAGCTGGTCAGCCCGGGCGCGACCGAGTACTTCGCGCTGGGGTCGTTGGCGGTGTACTTGGCGGCCCACTGCGGGTCGACCGCCGTGATGTTGGCGAAGTCGGCCAGCACGAACAACTGGGAGGTCCAGGTGTCGCCGTAGGTCTGGATCACCGGGTCGATGCCGGCTGCCTTGATCTTGGCGTTGTTCGCCATGAACTCCGCCCACGTCTTCGGCACCGACAGCCCCAGCTGGGCGAACACCTTCTTGTTGTAGAGGATGCCGCCACCGGTGGCGCCACCGACGGGAACCCCGTAGACCTTGCCATCGGAGGTCACCGAGGACTTGAAGGCGTCCTGGACGTTGGCCAGCGCAGCGTCGGTCATGGGCACCAGGTTCTTCGCCGGATCGAGCGCCGCCAGCAGTGAGCCGGAGTTGTAGCCGAAGACCTCGGCCATGTCTCCGGTGGCGAGCTTGGTCTTGACGATGTTGTCGCCGTCCGTGCCCTGCGCCCGGGTCTCCAGCTTGACCGTGATGCCGGGGTTGGCGGCGTTGAAGGCCTCCACCAGCGTGGTGGCCGGCTTCACCGCCTGGTCGGAGTTGTCCACCAGATAGGTGATCGTGACGCTCGCCGCCGCCGAGCCGGCACCGCTGGGGGCGGTGTTGGATCCCAGCGATCCCGGCGTGCACGCCGTAAGGGTGAGGCCGCCGGCCGCGAGGCCGGCGACGAGGGCCAGACGGGCCCCTCTGCGGAATGACACTTCTTTGTACCTCCTCGTTGTGGAAGCCACGGATGTGGCCGCCGTTCTGGTTACTCGGTGGGGTCGGCGGACGGCACGTCCGCAGCCTTGGGGACGCGGGGCTCGGGCGGCGCGCTGCTGCCGCGGGCCATCAGCTTCGGGGCGACGACCTCGTGCACCGAATCCGCCCGTCCGGCGATCCGCTCGAGCAGCAGGCGGACGGCGATGACGCCCATCTGCGTACCGGACTGGTTGATGCTGCTCATTGACATCTTCGGGTGGGCGGCGATGTCGGTGTCGTCGTAGCCCACCACTGACGCCTGCCCGGGCGTCAGGCCGAGCTCGGCGATCGCCTCGAGCGCGCCGAGAGCGAGTTCGTCGTGGGCTGCGAAGATCCCGACCGGACCGTCGGCAGCCCGCAGGAACTCCAGGACCGCCTGCTTGACGAGTTCCTGGCCGCCGTCGGCAGCGGAGCTCTGATCCGGACTGGTCCGGACGTACTCGGGGGTCAGCCCGAGCTCGGCCATCGCCCGCTCGTAGCCGACGACGCGCATGCCGTGGGGGGTGTCGGGGCTGGTGTCAACCCGCGACTCGGCGAGGGTCACGTGCACGATGCGCCGGTGACCGAGCTCGTACAGGTGCCGAACCGCCAGCGCAGCGCCGGCCAGGTCGTCTCCGCAGAGGGTGTCGTAGCTCACCGACGGCTGGTGGCGTCCGATCATCACCAGCGGGGTCGCGCGTCCCAGCTCCTCGAGCCACGGCTGGGGGACGCGCGAGGAGATCGCCACGATGCCGTCCACCTGGCGGTCGGCCAGAACCTCGATGGCCTGTGGGCCCTGGTCGTGATCGGGTCCGGCCGGGGCGATGATGAGCTGGTACGGGCTGTGGGCGAGCTCCGTCATCGCTCCGGTGATGATCTTGGGGAAGAAGTGGTTGTGGATGCTCGGGATCTCGAAGCCGAGCGTGTAGGAGGAGCCGCGCATCGCACGCGCGGAGGCCTTGGGGCGATAGTCGAGTTCGGCGATGGAGGCTTCCACCCTGGCGCGCATCGCTGCGCTGACGCCGTACGCGTCCCGGAGCACCTTGGAGACCGCCGCGCGGGAGACGCCTGCGTGCCGTGCGACGTCCTCGATCGTGACCGAGCGCTTCGCCTGGATCGTCACCGACTTCTCCTCTTCGAGATGTGTAGATCGCTCTACGGGGGTGTGTAGAGCAATCTACGCAATTCGTAGAGCGATCTACAAGCCCTCGGAAACGTCTCTTCATAACGATTCAATAACGGGGCCGCGCTCGCCTGGACGGCCGCGGGCCTGCGCAATCGGTGAGGGAGAGACCCGATCCTTCCGGGTCGGTCAGGGCACTGCGGAGCTGCAGTTCGCGCTGGTCGGGCAGACCACCCGTCAGGTAGCTCCTCAGCGCACCGGTTCGACGGCGGGTGGCGTCCAGCTGCCGTCGCGCACGGCCTGGCGCGGCCGGTAGAGCCGGATCAGGAAGTTCCAGCCGGGCATGATCGGCAGGTAGTTGGCCTGGCCGGCTCCTTGGACGCCGAACCGGACCGTGACTCCACCATCGGGGTCACGGACGGCGGTCACGCTGTTGACGTTGTTGACGCCGAGGTCGTTGACCTCGAAGTAGCCCTCGGCGTTGTACAGCGACACCGACCAGAACGCGTCGACCGGCACGTCCACCATTCGCAGCTGGTACTCGTCGACCGGAAGTTCGGGGTTCACGTTGAGGTAGACCGCCTCGTAGTCGGGCAGCCCACCCCACGCGGCGGCCGTCCCGAGGAGATGTCGAACCGGATCGACCTCCTCCGGCGTTCCGAAGGCGCCGCGGAAGTCGGGCAGGTCCGCAGCGAGCGCGATCAGCGATTGGCGGGTGCGCCCCAACGACTCCTCCTCGACGTCCGGGGTCGGGAACGGCCGGCGCGACACCGTCTCGAGCCGGAGCTGCGACTGCAGGGCATTCACCGCCGCGACGTCGTCGGGATCGGAGGGATCGACGAGGATGCGACAGGCGAGCAGCACGTAGTCGCTGCCCAGCTCGTCACGGTCGAGGACGTGCCGGCCGGGTTCGTGGAAGATCCTCGGAATGTGGTGCTGCTGGTTCACGACCATCACCGAGAGGTACCGGTCGCCGGGATCGGGAAGGTCAATCGTCCCGCCCTGGCTGATGTCGGCGACGGCTGCGCTGTAGAGCGTGTCCCGGTTGAGCCGGATGATCAACTGGTGGTCCAGCGGCGCGGGCTCCCGGTGGTGCACCCAGGTGCTGATGCCGTCGACCTGGTCGCCCACGAGCCGGGCGAAGGCGACGTCGGTCTCGGCGCGGACGAAGTTGTCGACATTCACGACGGTCATCTGGTGAGCCTCTCTGGCTGCAGGCCGGCAATGCGGCGGGGGCGGTTCCGGGGACGACGTCCGCGGGGCCGGAGCCCCGCTCGGCGATGCTGGCAGGGTGTCTGGTCCGGCTCCTCTGTGTCGGCCGACCGGAGGCGTGGCGAGTTCCAGTCTGGACCGCGCCGATACGCGGCACCAGAAAGACCAGCCGGACATGAGCAACTCTCCCCCCGGTGTCGGCAATGCGCCGCGGCGGCCGTCTACACTGCGCTCGCGCGGACGCCTTCATCGCCGAACACTGCGCTCGCGCCGACGCCTTCATCGCCGAACACCACGCTGACGGCAGCCTCATCGATCGGGCAGGGCCGCGACGCACTGACGCGGCGGGTTCGGACGTGGAGCCCCAGTCGCGCGGCCGGTCGGGTGGGAGGATGAGCTGTGCTGACCTGGATCTGTGCCGCGGTGTGGACCGGGGTCGCGTTGCTCGCTTTCGTGATGGCCCGCAACGGCCTGGCGGCAGGTCGCCTGCTGCCGTTCCACGAGCGGGCGAGCGGCCGCGACTGGGAGGCCCTCAGCGCTGCCGAACGTGCGGTGGCGCTGGCTCTGACCCGCTCGCTGGGGCTGGGCTTCCTGATCACCGGGCTCGCCCTGCTCGCCGCCGCCGGGGAGGTACTCCTCGGAGCGGCCGGGCTTGCCGCCGCACTCGCCGGGCTCGCCGTGGTGTTCACCGTAGGGCTCGCCGTGATCAACCACCGGCTGCAGGCCGCCGTCGGCACGCCGACCCCGTGGAAGGGGTCGCTCTACGCCGCCACGCTCACCCTGCTCGGACTGGCCGCCTGCCTGATCTGGCTGCAGTGAGACCGCGCCACGGCAGGTCCCGCCGCCCACCTCGTCCCCAGAACGGCCCTGGCCCCTGGGTGGGCGCCGCCAGCGGGGTGGGGGGATGTCGGCAGTCGAACACAGGCGGGTCAGGGTGAGGGCTGGGCTGGCGAACCGGGGTGTGCAGGCCGCGCTGGCCTCGGCGGTCCTTTTCGGCGCGGGGACGCCCTTGGCCAAGGTGCTGCTGGGCACCGTGAACCCGTGGCTGCTGGCCGGTCTGCTGTACTGCGGATCCGGGGCCGGCCTGCTGGCCTATCGGCTGATCCGCCGCACTCCTGGGGTTCGGCTCCCCCGGGCCGACCGGTGGCCGCTGGCCGGCGCGGTCATTTCCGGTGGAGTCGCCGGCCCGGTGTTGCTGATGCTGGGGTTGTCGGCGATGCCGGCCTCGGGCGCATCGCTGCTGTTGAACGCCGAAGCCGTGTTCACGGTGGGGCTGGCCTGGTTGGTGTTCGGTGAGCACGTCGACCGGCGGATCCTGCTCGGCATGCTCGCCATCGTCGCCGGCGCGGCCCTGCTCAGCGTGCCGGCAGCGGTGTCGCTCGGCACCCCGCTGCCGGCCCTCGCCCTGCTCGGCGCCTGCCTGGCCTGGGGACTGGACAACAACCTGACCCGCAAGGTCGCCCTCAACGACGCCACCTGGATCGCCGCGGTCAAAGGCTGCGTCGCCGGCCCGACCAACTTCGTCCTCGGCATCACGGTCGGTGCCGCCCTGCCACCGGCGTCCTCGGTCGTGGTGGCCATGCTGGTCGGGCTTCTCGCCTACGGGGTCAGCCTGGCACTGTTCATCGTCGGGATGCGCCAGGTCGGCACCGCCCGGGCCGGCGCCTACTTCTCGATCGCCCCGTTCTTCGGAGCGCTGCTCGCCCTCGCCTTCGGGGAGTCGCTCACCTGGCCGCTCGCCGCAGCCGCCGTCCTGATGGGCCTGGGGGTCTGGCTGCACCTGACCGAGCACCACGAACACGACCACACCCACGAGCCCCTCGCTCACGCCCACTGGCACGTCCACGACGAACACCACCAACACCCGCACCCCGACGGGCCGGTCCCGCCCGGCACCCGCCACCGGCACGCGCATGTCCATGACACCCTGCCCCACTCCCACCCCCACTACCCAGACGTCCATCACCGCCATACCCATTAGCGCGCGTCGCCTGCACAGACGCCTCCAACGCGGTCACACGACACGGCCCTGACCGGGTGCTCAGTCAGGAGCCGCCATCATCTCGGTTCGGGGATGCGGGCAAACCCCCTGAGATCCGCTATTGCCGCGGTCGGTCAGGACCGGGCTCGACCAACAACCTCACCGATCGACTCAGCCAGCGGAATGGGTGGGGCAACTCTCCTCGGCGCGTCCCCTGCCCGGGAGGCGGCCTCAACGGCTCGTGCGGGTGCCGCTCCACCCCGTCCGGCCAGGGCGATCGACGTCATACCTTCTCGGTGACGCTCAAGGAACCTCCCGCCGCGGCTCCGGTTGTTCATGACCAGCCGGCGATCCACCCCGAATCCTCCGTCCATGAACGTCTTCTCCGAGCTCGGAGCGTGGACGAGAAGCACGTCCGCGTTGCCCTCCTGGCCCATGGTGAGAGCCTGGCCGGTGCCAACCGCGACGGTCTTCACGGTGTAGCCGGACGCCTTCTTGAAGGCGGGGATGAGCACATCGAGCGGGCCGGAGTCCTGGGTCGAGGTGGTCGTCGCGAGGATGAGCGCGGGGTTGGCGGGCGCGCTGCTGGAAGTGGTCGCCGGGGCGCTGCACCCGGTGAGCACGAAAGCGAGCGCGAGGAGGGCCCCGGCCCACGCGGTGGCGCTCCGACGAAGACGGTTCTTGGACGAGCCCATGACGTTCTCTCCGCTGAGGCTAGGTCGCCTTGGCGCAGTCACGCTACAGCGGAGTCAAGCCCCGTAGAAGAACGTTGCATTGGCCCTCTGGGGCCGCGATCGCAGCCGGGGACGCGAGTGTGCCATCGTTGGTGAACATGGAAACCACAACGGTGATCACCGTCTCCGACCGCAGCGCCGCCGGAGCGCGGGCCGACCTTTCCGGCCCCGTCCTTGCCTCGGCCCTGAGCGCTGCGGGGTACTCGGTCCGCGTCGTGATCGTGCCCGACGGGGTGGAGTCGGTTGCCCAGGCCCTTCGTGCCGCAATCTCCAGCGGGTCCCGGCTGGTGGTGACGACCGGCGGCACCGGCATCGGGCCGCGCGACCACACCCCGGAAGCGACCGCCGCGGTGATCGACAGGGAACTTCCCGGAGTGGCGGAGCTTCTTCGCGCGGAGGGACGCACACACTCGGCACACGCCGCCTTGTCGCGCGGCATCGCCGGCGTCGTCGATCCGGCGGAAGGATCGCGCGGCACCCTGATCGTGAACCTGCCCGGCAGCCCCTCAGCCGCCCGAGAAGGCGTCGACATCGTGATCGGCCTGGCCGGCCATGTGCTCGACCAACTCGCCGGCGGCGACCACTGACGCCGGCCGCGGTCCCGGGGCGGGTCTTCGACCGGCTTCAGTCGCTGACCAACGCCGCCGCTGTCGATCGATCGATGCGCCCGAAGTTGTAGTAGGCGGCACAGCCGCTGAAGTACCCGGTGATGTTCCGGTCGCAGCGGGCCCCTGCCCACCACCGACACGATCCGGACGGTCCGCGGAGGGCGCCATGACCGGGTCTGGGAAGCGGGAGGGGCCGTTCCCGAGCGGGCGAAGGACGGTTATGCTCGCGCCGTGATCCCGCTCGCCCGCATCGTCGAGCAGCCGCTCGACCTCGATGCGCATCTCGACGCCGTCCGTGACCCGCGGGCCGGCGCGATCGCCACGTTCGTCGGCCTGGTTCGCGACCACGACCCCTCCGTCGCCGGGGAGGTCGTCGCCCTCGAGTACACCGCCCACCCGGACGCCGAGCAGGTGCTGCGCCGTCTCGCCGCCGAGGCCGCGGCCGATGCCGACGTCATCGGGCTCGCGGTCAGCCACCGGGTCGGCCGGCTGCCGGTCGGTCACACCGCGATCGTGGTCGCGGTCTCGAGCGCCCACCGGAGCCGAGCCTTCGAGGTCTGCCGGGCGCTCGTCGAGACCGTGAAGGCCGAGCTCCCCGTGTGGAAGCGGGAGATCCTCCTCGACGGTACCCACACCTGGGTGGGGCTCGACACGTCCGCGGATCAGACGTAGCCGGCCCGCCCTGCGCCGAGGCTCAGCCGCCGGCGAACGGCGGCAGCACGTCGACCGTCGCGCCTTCTGCCAGCGGCAGCTCCGGGTCGCGGACGTAGACGCCACCGGCCAACAACGAGCACTGCTCGATCACCCGCTGCAGGCCCGGCCCATGCGCAGCGACGACGGCGGCGATCAACTCCCCGAGCGAGCTGGCCGCCACCTGCTCCCTGTCGATTCCGGCTGCTTCCGCGGCTCCCGCGAAGTAGCGGACGGTCACCATCACGCGCCCCCCGTCCCCGCGGCCGGGCGGTGCCAGTCGCCGGACCGCCCACCCGATTTCGAGAGCAGCCTGATGCCCTCGATCGAGGTTGTCCGGTCCAGGCCTTTCACCATGTCGACGACGGCGAGGGCGGCGAGGGCGACCCCGGTGAGCGCCTCCATCTCCACCCCGGTGCGATCGCTGGTGCGCACGGTGACGGAGACGCTCACGCCGTCGTCGGCGACCTGGAGGTCCACCGACACGCCATGGATCCCGATCACGTGAGCGAGCGGAATCAACTCCGCGGTCCGCTTCACACCGCTGATGCCCGCGATCCGGGCGACGGCAAGCGCGTCCCCCTTGGGCACCGTTCCGTCGCGGAGGGCGGCGATCACCCGGGGCGCGCAACGCACGAACCCGGTTGCGGTGGCCTCTCGGACGGTGGGCTGCTTCGCTGTGACATCGACCATTCGGGCGTGGCCACCGGCGTCCAGGTGGGTGAACGGCTGGCCGGTCATCGGTCCAGCCTGGTCACGGGCAGCCGGTCACCCGACCGCACCACCTCGACGCCCGCCTCGACCACGGCCAGGCCCTCGGCCCGCGCCAGCGAGGCGACGAGGTGCGATTCGGAACCACCGGGCCCCGCGCTCCTGATCCGACACTGCATCGCTGACTCCTCGCTCTCGAAGGTGATCGGCATGAACTGGGTGCGCCCGGTGCGGTTGCGCCAACCGTCCATGACCACCCCGGTGTAGTGGTGCCGATCGATGTCGGTGCGCCCGCACAGGCGCAGCACCGCGGCGCGCACGAAGACCTCGAAGGAGACGAGCACGCTGACCGGGTTGCCGGGCAGGGCGAAGACCGGAGTCCCGTGGGCGAGCCGACCGATCCCTTGCGGTTTGCCGGGTTGCATCGCGACCTCGACGAAGGACATCCCCGGTTCTGGCTCGAGCACTTCCTTGACGACATCGTAGGCGCCCTTACTCACTCCGCCGGAGGTGATCACCAGGTCGACGGTCCCGTCGAGTTCGTCGAACACCGCGCGCAGCGATGCCGCGACGTCCGGGACCACACCGATCCGGACCGCCTCTCCGCCGCATTCGCGCACGGCCGCGGCCAGCAGGAACGAGTTGGAGTCAGGGATCTGGCCGAGTTCCAGTTCGGTGCCGGGCTCGACCAGCTCGCTCCCGGTGGACAGCACCGCCACCCGCGGCCTGCGGTGCACCGGAAGGTGGTCGCAACCGGCAGCGGCCGCCGCGGCCACGTGAACGGGACCGAGGACGGTGCCCGCGGTCAGGATCGTGGTGCCCGCACGGACGTCGCCGCCCGCCCGACGGATGTACGCGCCGGGCTCCGGGGCCTGCGAGACGAGGACGCGCTCCAGGCCGGCGTCGGTGTGTTCGACCGGGACGACGGCGTCCGCCCCCACCGGGAGCATCGCGCCGGTCATGATCCGCGCCGCGGATCCCGGGCCCAGCACCGGCCGGGCCGAACTCCCGGCCGGGAGGTCGGCCAGGACCGCGAGTGAGACCGGCGCTTGCGCGCTCGCCAAGGCCACGTCCGCCCACCGCACGGCGTAGCCGTCCATGGACGAGTTGTCCCACCGCGGCAGGTCCGCGGGCGCCACCACGTCGCGCGCGAGGACCAGGCCCGGCGTCTCCTCGAGTTGCACCTCGATCGCCGGCAGCGGAGCCACCAGAGCGAGGGCCTCCCGGCGGTGAACGTCTATCGGGCGCACCAGCGTCCCTTCCCGTCTGAACCTGCCCTCACAGTACCGTCGCACAGTCCGGCGCCCCAGCTGGGTCGGCGGGACGCAGGCGGCTCAGTCAACCGCGATGCCCACCTCGGAGGCCTTGACCAGGACGATCACCGGCGACCCCACCGCGAGGCCGAGCTCCTGGACCGCCTCCCGGGCACCGCCGGCGAGACGCCGTGTGCGGCGAACACGACCGTCGCCCCGGGGGGCACCTCCGAGAGCTCCTGGACCACCACGGCCCCGCGCGCGGCGAGGCGCTCCATGACGTGGGTGTTGTGGACGACCTGCCTGCGCACATAGACCGGTGTCCCGTACGTCTCCACCGCCTTCTCGACGATCTTCACCGCCCGCGCCACTCCCGCACAGAAGCTCCGCGGGGCCGCGAGCACCATCCGCCTGGTTGCCATGACTCGCAGCGTAGGCACACCAAGGATTCGCGGGATAGACGACCCCTTGCGGCTGGCCTCACCGTGCTCGCGACCACCAGCCTGCTGCGGGTGAGGCTTCCCTGAACGCGGCTCGTTCGTCGGCAACGCGCGGGGCACCTGCGTCCGGGACGGGTTCGTGAGAGTGCCATGGTGGGGCTTCGGTCGGGCGGGTGGGGCCTCGTGGCCCCACCCGCGACGGAGCTGAGGGGTCAGGCGACGATGGCGAAGCCGCCGGTCCAGCCGACCTTCTCGCCAACGGCGAGGGTGAGCTGGAGGAAGCCGAGGGCCTCGAGTTCGTGCGCGCGGGCCAGCGACCCGGCGTCGATCGCCTTGACGCCACCGGCGGCGACGGCGTCCACCAGCAGCTCCTTGGCTGCGGTGTCGTTCCCGGCGACGAGCACGGTGGTGGGCTCGGCGCCGACCTTCTTGGCCGCGAGGGTGCCGGCGAAGGTGGTGTTGAAGGCCTTGAGCACCTTCGCGGCCGGAAGCTTGGCCTGGATCTCGGCCGCGGCGGAGCTACCTGCCGGGACCACGAGCGAGTCGAAGGTCTCGAAGTTCAGCGGATTGGTGATGTCGACGACCACCTTCCCGTCCAGCTGAGAGCCATAGGCGGCGATGATCCCGCTGACCGCAGGGTAGGGGACGGCGAGAACGACGACGTCGCCCTCGAGCGGCTTGGTGCCGGTCTCCTCCTTGCTGATGTAGCTGACGCTGCTGCCGCCCTCGGCGAGCAGCCCGCCGATCGCGTTGGCCATGCTGCCGGTGCCGATGATGGTGAACGAGGTCATGAGAACTCCTTGAAGCGTTCGGTTGTACCTACAACCATCACCGTACCCGACAATAGTTGTAGATGCAACTATCTGTTAGGATCTGTCCATGAGCATCCCCGCACTGAGCCAGCCCGAGCGCGTCGCCGTCGCGCGGCTGCAGGCCATGCTCGAGTTGCTGCCGACGGCGCTCGACCGGGAGCTGGCCCCGGCCGGCCTGACCGCCTTCGAGTTCACCCTCCTCGAGGCACTGGCGGAGGCCGAGGAGCACCGGCTACGGCTCTCCGCCCTCGCCTCCCGCACCAACGCCACCCTGGCGAGGCTCTCCCGGGTGGTCACCGGCCTCGAGCGCAAAGGGCTGGTCGAACGCGCCGCGTGCCCCTCCGACGGCCGGGCCACCAACGCTGTGCTCACCCCCGCCGGCCTCGCCGCCTACCAGGACAGCCGCGGACGTCACGCGGACGCGGTCCGGGCCCTCGTGCTGGACGGGCTCGCCCCCGACGACGTCGACCAGTTGGCCCGGCTGACCTACGCCGTCCTGACCAGGCTCGATCCACAGGCCCGCTACGGCATCACCGCGGACGGGGTCGCCTGCCCCGCCGACCCGGCCGCCGCCGACGAACCTGCCTGTCCGGCCGACCCCGCCGCCTGCCCGGCCGACCCGGTCACGGTCGCCGAGCCCGCCTGAGCGAAGAAACCTCGCGCCGCTCCAAGCCGGCGGATCTCGCCAGGTTCATGGGTGCAGTGGTGTGATCATCTTGCCGAGCAGGATGCCCAATTGGTCACGTTCGGCGACGGTCAGAACATCGGTGAGCTGGCTGACGAAGCGGGCCAGGTCTGCGGCCAGTCGTTCAGCGTGCGCCCTACCTTCCTCGCTGAGGAACACATCAATGGCGCGACCGTCGGCGGCGTTCGGCGCGCGGCACAACAGTCCCCTCTTCTCGGCGCGCGCGACGAGTCCGGTGATCGTGGACTTCTCCAGCCCCAGGTAGTCGATCAGGTCGCTCATGCGTAGCCGTCGGTCGCGCAGGATGGCGAGCACCCGGAGTTGAGTGAGGGACAGATCGTTCTCGGCGGCGAGTCTCGTCAGGGCACCCATGGTCACGAAGGCCGACTGGGCCAACATGTCGATCAGGTTCCCCTCCACCTGCCCTGCCTCGCTGCTCCGACGGCTCGCGCTCATCGACCCAACTCCTTGCTTTGGTTGGTACTACCAACTATAACTGTTGGTACTACGAACTATATCCAGGAGCTCCCATGAAAGCCGCTGTAGTCACCACCTTCGACCAAGCCCCCCACTACCAGGACTTCACCCTCCCCGATCAGCTCGGCCCGAACGAGATGGTGGTCGACGTCATCGCCGCGGGAATCCACCCGCGGGTACGCTCCCAGGCCGAAGGCTCGCACTACACCAGCACCGACGACCTGCCGCTCGTCCCCGGCATCGACGGCGTCGCTCGCGCGGCCGACGGCACCCTGCGCTACTTCATCCTCCCCGACACCAGCCTGGGATCGATGGCGGAGCAGACCATCATCGACGTCCGCCGCAGCGTCAGGCTTCCCGAAGGCGCAGACCCCGTCCAGATCGCCGCCGCCATGAACCCGGCCATGTCGTCCTGGATCGCCCTGCGCCGCCGGATCGACTTCCAGCCAGGCCAGAGCGTGATGATCATGGGAGCGACCGGGAACGCCGGAAGACTCGCCGTCCAGGTCGCCAGACGGCTCGACGCCGGTCGCGTCATCGCGGTCGGACGCGGCGCAGACCGGCTTGCGGAGCTCGGGGCTGACGCCACCGTCGCTCTCGACGATGACCCGCAGACCGTCGCGGAGCAGCTGGGCGAGGCTGGCAAGGACGTGGACGTGGTGATCGACTACCTCTGGGGCCAACCGACCCGCGACGCCCTCTACGCGATCGTCCCCCGTCGCACCGACCACAACCAGTCACTGACCTGGATCGAGGTCGGCTCCGTCGCCGGCCTGGACTCCCCCATCCCCTCCGCCGCCCTGCGCGCCACCCGCCTGCAGATCGTCGGCAGCGGCCAGGGCTCCGTAGCAACCCGCGACATCGTGACCGAACTCGGCGAACTGGCCAACGCCGTGAACAGCGCCGCCTTCACGATCCGGGCTCGCGCCATTACCCTCGACAAGGTCGAGTACGCATGGAGCGAAGCCGCCAACGAAACCGACCGGATCGTGATCACGCCGCAGTCCTGACGACCCGAGCTACGGGGGCACGTGCGGCAGGCGTGGAGAGCAAGTGCCCCGATGGGCCCTCCTGGTCAGTCACGCGGCGCGATCGCCCGAGCTGCTGCCTTGGGGAACCACGCATGGCGGTATCGACCAGCGCTGCGAACGCGGCCGATGAAAACGACCGGCCGCTGGTCAGGGCGGCCAGGTTGTCGTCGATGACGTCTTGGTGGTCGGTCCTGCCGAAGAGCCGCTTCGGACAACGATTGTGAAGATTCCCTGAAGTCGGGTTCGCTTCGGCCGGATCGGGGAATGCCTGAAGGCGGTTGGACGGTTGGTCCTGGATACCCCCCATGGGTATCTAGGCGAGAGGCGAGTCATCGTGGGACACGAGATGCACAGCGAGATGCGGGACACGGGGCCCGGAATGGGTCTCACTCACGAGCACGGGCATGCGGCGATGGGTGAGCACCCGTCGGCGAGCGGGCACGGCGACCACTCAGGCCCTGGCGGCCACGGCGGACATGTGGCACGTTTCCGACGCCTGTTCTGGCTGATGCTTGCGCTCGCGGTTCCGGTGGTGGCGCTCTCGCCGATGTTCGCGATGCTGCTCGGCTACGACGTCCCGTCCGGCCTGGTCTGGGCGGCTCCCGTCCTCGGCACCGTGATCTACGCCTGGGGCGGTTCCCCGTTCCTGAGCGGGGCGGTGAGCGAGCTTCGCGCGCGCCGTCCAGGGATGATGCTGTTGATCGGATTGGCGATCACGGTGGCCTTCCTGGCCAGCTGGGGCGCCACCCTTGGCGTGCTGGACCACTCGCTGGAGTTCTGGTGGGAACTGGCGCTGCTGATCGTGATCATGCTGCTGGGCCACTGGCTGGAGATGCGGTCCCTAGCCCAGACCACGAATGCACTTGACTCCCTGGCCGCGCTGCTGCCGGACACCGCCGAAGTGGTCCGCGGCGACGCTGTGGAGAAGGTGCCGCCAGCCGATCTGGTGGTCGGGGACGTGGTGCTGGTCCGCCCGGGCGGCAGCATTCCGGCCGATGGCAGGATCACCGACGGCGAGGCGGAGCTGGACGAGTCGATGGTGACCGGCGAGTCCCGGACGGTCCGACGTGGCCTGGGTGACTCAGTGACCGCGGGCACGGTGAGCACGGATTCGGGGTTGCGGGTCGAGGTGACCGCCACCGGGGACGACACGACGCTGGCCGGGATCCGCAAGCTGGTCGCGCAGGCACAGGCGTCGAGTTCCAGGGCGCAGCGGCTGGCTGATCGGGCCGCTGCGTGGCTGTTCTGGTTCGCGCTCGGCGCGGCGGCGCTGACCGGGCTGGCGTGGACCCTCATCGGCCAGCCCGAGCAGGCCGTGATCCGGGTGATCACCGTGCTGGTGATCGCCTGCCCGCACGCGCTCGGGCTGGCGATCCCGCTGGTGGTGTCGATCTCCACCGAGCGGGCGGCCCGGGCCGGAGTGCTGGTGAAGGACCGGCTCGCGCTCGAAGCGATGCGGACCGTGACCACAGTGGTGTTCGACAAGACCGGCACCCTCACCAAGGGGGTTCCGGCGCTGGCCGGGATCGACACCGTCGCGGACCTGTCCGAGGCCGAGGTGCTGGCCCTGGCCGCCGCCGCCGAGGCGGACAGCGAACACCCGCTCGCCCGGGCGATCGTCACCGCCGCCTCCGAACGGCAGCTGGCGGTGCCCGCCACGGCCGGGTTCACCTCCCAACCCGCCCTCGGAGTCACCGCCCAGGTGAACGGCGCAGAGGTTCGGGTCGGCGGCCCGAGGCTGCTCGCCGAGCACGGCCTGCCCGACCCCTTCGGCGGGTCCGAGGCCGGCGCGGCAGGATTCACCCGGCTGTTCGTGCTCCGGGAAGGGACGGTCGTCGGTGCGCTCAGCCTCGCCGACGAGGTCCGCCCCGAATCGGCCGCGACGGTCGCCGCGCTGCACCGGGCCGGGGTGAAGGTCGCCATGATCACCGGCGACGCGCGGGCGGTCGCCGACCGGGTCGCGTCCCAGCTCGGAATCGACACCGTGCTGGCCGAGGTCCGACCGGAGGACAAGGCAGCCAAGGTTGCCGAGCTCCAGGCCGCCGGTGGGCGGGTCGCGATGGTCGGGGACGGCGTCAACGACGCGCCCGCGCTCGCGCAGGCCGACGTCGGGCTGGCGATCGGCGCCGGCACCGATGTCGCGATCGCCTCCGCCGGGGTGATCCTCGCCGGCGACGATCCCCGCGCCGTGTTGTCGGTGATCGAACTGTCCAGGGCGAGCTACCGCAAGATGCTGCAGAACCTCTGGTGGGCCGCCGGCTACAACCTGGTCGCCGTACCGCTCGCCGCCGGGGTGCTCGCCCCGGTCGGGTTCACGATGCCGATGGAGGTCGGCGCCCTGCTGATGTCCCTGTCCACGGTCGTGGTCGCACTCAACGCCCAGTGGCTGCGCCGGCTCGACCTGCGGCCCGACAGGCTCGGCTTCACGGCATAGTCCGAGCCGATGCGGGGGTCTGGTGGTCCGCCTTCAGCGCCCGTTCCGGGGAGGCAGGAGGGTGAAGGTGGCCCCCTCGCCTGGGCCGGCGCCGAAGCGACCTGCCCGGCCGCGGTCATCCGGCCGTTCGTGACCAGACCTTCATCCGCAGGCGCCGGCCTTACGCCCAGGATCGGCGATCATGGAATCGTCCACCGACACAGCCACCGACCGAATCGAGGACACCCATGGCCCAGCAGCCCAGCCGTGACTCACGAAGGACGGCCCTGCGGGAGGCAGCCCGTCGCGAGGAGCAGCGGCAGCGCCGACGCACCCTACTGATCTGGGGTCTGGTCGGCCTGTCCGTGGTCGTGATCGCCTCGATCACCGTCGTGCTGTCCCGGCCAGGGGTGCAGGCCGCAGCGCCGAGTTCGGCGATCACCTACCCCGGGCTGTCCCGGGGCCATGTCTCCGGCACCGTCTCCTACGCTCAGACCCCGCCGGCCGGCGGCGACCACGCCGAGGTGTGGCAGAACTGCGGGATCTACACCGATCCGGTGCCCAACGAGGCCGCCGTCCACTCCCTCGAACACGGCGCGATCTGGATTACCTACCAGCCCGACCTGCCCACCGACCAGGTGATGGCCCTCCAGGATGCGGTCAGGAACCAGCCGTACGGCCTGCTCAGTCCCTACCCCGCCGATCCCTCTCCGGTCGTCGCCACCGTCTGGGGCGTCCAGCTCCGCCTCGACTCCGCCACAGACCCCCGACTGTCCGCCTTCATCGCCGAATACGCAGACGCGACCAAGGCCCCTGAACCGCAAGGCGAGTGCACCGGAGGCGTCGGAAACCCCCAGGGGTGACTCGCCGATCCCCGGCTTTGGGAGATCTTTACATCCCGGTGGGGGGTACCGATACGAGCCGCGGGGAGGCTGGATCCAGTCGGGTGGTGAGGAGCGCCGCCCACAGGAACGAGGAGTACTCAGATGATGGGATACGGCGGTATGGGCTGGGGCGGGATGCCCTTCGGCGGCATGATCGGCATGGTTGTGTTGTGGGCGATCCTGATCGCGGGGATCGTGTGGGCGGTGAGCCGACTGATGCCGGGCCGCCGGGCGACCCCAGGTTCCCGGCCGGCGCAGGATTCCCCGGAGGACATCCTCGACCGGCGCTTCGCGCGCGGCGAGATCGACCTGGAGACCTACCAGGCCCAGCGGGATGCGCTGTCCAGGATGCGCGGCGAGGACCCGCGATGAGTGACGCCCCCGGGACGCGCGCCGCGCCGAGAAGGTTGGCCTGGCTGGTGCTGGTCGCGGCGAGCGCGTTGTTGGTCGGTTCGGTGGCCATGACCCTCGTGTCCACGAGCGGGAGCAGGGCGGCCCAGGCCACGCCCACCACGGGCTACAGACCCGGCTACGGTGGCACGTCGAACCGTTCGGGGAACCTGCCTGGCGGTGGGATGGGTGGCGGCATGATGGGCGCCCAGCAGGTCCGGCTGGCCGGCGACGGTGTCCCGGTGCAGACGATCGCCGAAGCCAGGGCCCGGGCAGCGCAGGCGGCCGCCGCGCGGGGGCTGTCCACCGGCGAGGTGATGCAGTTCAGCCAGAACTTCTATGTCGAGCTGAAAGACTCGGCCGGGAACCCGACCACCGAGGTGCTGGTCGACCCGGGTGACGGGTCGGTGTCGACCGAGTATGGGCCGGCGATGATGTGGAACACCGGTTCGCGCGACGCCACGGTCTCCCCCGACCAGGCGCAGACGATCGCCGATGACTGGCTGCGGGCGAATCAGCCAGGCCAGTCCGCGGTCGCCGACGTCAAGGCGTTCCCCGGCTACTACAGCATCGATACCGAAACCAACGGCAACACCGTCGGCATGGTGTCGGTGAACGCGCTCACCGGTGCAGTCTGGTACCACACCTGGCACGGAACCTTCATCGCGGAGGAGGACGACTGAGCGTGATCGCTACGCAGCAGCCGAGCGCGCTGGTCGTCGACGACGAACCCAGCCTGGTCCGGGTTGTCGAGGGATTCCTGGCCCGGGATGGGTTCGAGGTGCGCACCGCCGTCGACGGCGAGACCGCGCTCGCCCTGGCCCGCGAGTCCGAACCGGACGTGGTGGTGCTCGACCTCGGCCTGCCCGGCATCGATGGGATCGAGGTCTGCCGCCAGCTGCGGACGTTCTCCCGCTGCTACGTGCTGATGCTCACCGCCCGCGCCGACGAGATCGACATCCTGGTCGGTCTCGGCGTGGGCGCAGATGACTACGTCACCAAGCCGTTCTCCCCACGGGAGCTGATCGCGCGGATCCGGACGCTGCTTCGCCGCCCCCGCAGTAGCGCTGACGCCGCCCCAGAGTCGGACGAGCCGGGGCTGCGGGTGTTCGGCGACCTCGCCATCGACCCCCCGGCCCGCGAGGTGCACGTGGGGTCAGACCTGGTCGCGCTGACCAGAACCGAGTACGAGCTGCTGGAGACCCTGAGCGGTCGACCCCGGGTGGTGTTCACCCGGCAGCAGCTGCTGGAGAAGGTGTGGGAGGCAACGGCCGGCGCTGTGCCGGGCGATGAGCACCTGGTCGACATCCACATCGGGCACCTGCGCGCGAAGCTGGGCGATGACCCCCGTTCGCCCCGCTATGTGCTCACCGTTCGCGGCGTCGGCTACCGGATGGGCGCCGGGTGACCAGGCGCGAAGCGAAGCCAAGAGGACCCGGGCTCGGGCTCGCCGGGCGGTTGTTGGTGAACATCGGGCTGGTCATCCTTGCCGGTGCCAGCACGGTCCTGGTCACGGCGCTCCTGCTCGCGGGGCCCCTGTTCCAGTACCACCTGGACAACGCCGGAGTGGTGGTGGACGCCCAGGTCCTCGAGCACGTCACCCGGGCCTTCGAGCAGGCCGTGCTGACCGCCCTCGCGGTCGGGATCCTGGTTGCGGCCTCGACCGCCCTGGGAATCAGCTGGCTGATCTCCCGTCGGCTCGCCGCCCCTATCGAGGACGCCGCAACCACCGCAGGGGCGCTTGCCGACGGCCGGCTCGACGCCCGACTCGAGGACCCCCGGATGGGATCCGAGCTCGCAACCCTCGCCACGTCGATCAACCAACTCGCCCACCGACTCGAGGCCACCGAATCCACCCGACGCCAACTCACCGCGGACCTCGCCCACCAGCTGCGCACCCCGATCGCCTCCCTCGAAGCCACCGTCGAGGCCATCGCCGAAGGCGTCCTGCCGGTCGACGCCCAAACCGTGGAGACCCTCACCGACCAGAGCGCGCGCCTGCGCCGCCTGATCGCGGACCTCGAAGTCGTCTCCCGAGCCCAGGAACGCCAACTCCTGCTCAGCACCCGCCCCATCCCCGTCGCGCAACTCATCGACACCGCCGTCGCGGCGATCCGGGACCGCTACCGGGCCGCGGAGGTGACCCTCACCCGCTCCGTTGTGACGGGCACCCCGGACCTGATCGTCGACCCCGACCGGATCGGCGAGGTCCTCACCAGCCTGCTCGACAACGCGCTCCGACATACCCCCGCCGGCGGCGCCGTCACGATCCGCGCCACCGCCAGCGCGAACCCGCGCGGTCCCGGAGCGATCATCGAGCTCAGCGACACCGGCACGGGCTTCCGGCCGGAGGAGGCCGACAAGATCTTCCAGAGGTTCCACAAGGGGCCGACCAGCACCGGCTCAGGCCTCGGGCTCACCATCGCCCGCGCCATCGTCGACGCCCACCACGGCACCCTTACCGCTACCAGCGGCGGCCCCGACCAGGGCGCGAAGTTCACGATCACCATCCCGGCTCCCGCCCGCCCGTACCTTTCTTGAACAGGGCGCGTGGGCTGAATGAGGGGCAGCAGACCGAGTCCCCTGCCCACTCTCGGCCATCGGGCCTCGCCAGAAGCGGATTGAGCGCGCAGCTCCCCCGGGGCAGATGTGGGGAAGGAGTGGCCTCGAGAGGGCGCCAGCCGACTGGAGCGCCCCACCGTCGCGGAAGAAACCCCTCGTCACAGGGATTCGGAGAAGATTGGTAGAACGACGCGAGAGGTACTACACCGCCGCTTTCCGCCCGGTCAGAACCGAGCGGCCAACCCGCAACCCCCACGCCCAGATTCCCTGACTCAACCAGCTGCCGAGATTCGGCCGCGCTGCTCGGAAGGCCGATCTTGTTAAGGACTCGTCGCTCTTCCATCGTCGTGGACGACGGAGGTCAATCAGGCAGAGCCCGGTCGTTACCCAGCAAGCGCTGGATGTGCAGGCCGAGGTAGCCGACCTCGTCGTCGGGCAAGTCGACGCCGTGCTGGGCGTGCACGTGTTGCCTCAGGAGATGGGCGGTCTCGATGGCCTGCGGGTACTTGGTGCGGATCTGGTCGTAAAGGAAGCCGCCGTCGGAGTTGAGCAGCCGGCCTGTGAACAGGCGATCAGCGAAGAACTGCAAGTGCACCACGAAACGCCGCTGGTCGAGGTCCGTGGGCGAGAGCGAGACCCCTGAACGGTAGGAGACGATCGCAACCAGCTCGGAGATGAGGGTCGCGGCCCTGAGTGCGTCAAATGCGGAATGCGGGTCGTTGCGCGCGTTGACGAGGTGGAAGGCGATGTTCGTCGCTTCGTCCTCGGGCAGGTCGATACCGAGCCGCTCGTTGACGGTTCGAAGGGCCTGCTCACCGACCCTGTACTCGTCGGGATAGTAGGTCCGCATCTCCCAGGTGAGCCGGTTCACGACCCGAATGCCCTGCTGGTGGCGCTCCGCCGCGAAGTGCAGGTGGTCTGTGAGGGCCAGCAGCAGATGGGGGTGCAATTCCACCTTGAGCTCGGTCTGGGCGGTGGCGATGACGTCGCGCGCGATCCGGGGGCGCTCCTGGCGCAGTCCGAAGGCGACGTTGTCCTCTACCGTGAGGTGCGGAAACAGCGCGTAG
>PHEV01000249.1 GCA_002843035.1 Actinobacteria bacterium HGW-Actinobacteria-5
CGACGGTCAACGTGCCCACTGGTGGGCCGAAGGTCGACCAGGAGCTCCAGGCCCTGCCTGGTACGTGGGGCCCGGACGGGGTCACCCTCACCTACCGGTGGTACCGGGTGAGCTCGACCGGCAAGTCCTCCACGATCGCGGACGCGACGGAGCCGTCCTACTCCGTCCAGCCTTTCGACGTGGGCTACCGGCTGAAGGTCTCCGTCACTGGTGCGCTCGACGGCTACACACCCGTCACGAAGACCTCGTCGGTGACCGCGGCGGTGGCGAAGGCCGCGTTCACTGCCGGGGCCAGGCCGCAGATCACCATGGACGGGCCGACCGCGCGGGTGGGCAAGGTCCTCACCGCGCAGCCGGGCGTGGCGACGCCGGCGGCCACGGGCTACACCTACCAGTGGTACCGCGGCACGTCCGCCATCAGTGGGGCGAAGGGCGCGACCTACACGCTGACCGCGGCCGACCTCGGCCGGACGGTCAAGGTGCGGGTGGCGGCGACCCGGGCGGGCTACACCACGTCCGCCGGGCTGGACAGCGACCCGACCGCGACCGTGCAGGCCGGGCTCAAGCCGGTCACGCCCCGGCTGGACGACATCACGCCGACGGTCGACCAGGTCGTGTCGGTCTTGCCCGCCACGGACTACACCGCGTGGGGGCCGGTGCCGGTCACCCCGCACTACCAGTGGTACCGCGGCTCGACCCCGATCGCCGACACGGACCGGGCCAGCTACCGGGTGCAGCCGGCGGATGCGGGCAAGACCATCAAGGTGGTCTTGAGCGGATCGGCTGACGATTACGGCCCGGTGTCCGCGGGGTCGGCGTCCAGCAAGAAGGTCACCAAGGCGAGCCTGACCACCATCGGCCAGCCGACTCTGGACGTGACTGCGCCGAGGGTGGATGGGTCGGTCACGGTCGACCCGGGCATGTGGGGACCGTCACCGGTGGACTTCACCTACCAGTGGTACAAGGTGAACTCGTCGAAGACGCTGTCCGCACTGAAGGGTGCCACCTCGGCCACCTATGTGGTGGACGGAAGCGTTGTCGGTTACCGGCTCACCGTGAAGGTCACATCGGTGAAGGACGGTTACAACGCCGCCGCGAAGTACGCTGCGACCACGTCCGTCGTGCCCAGGGAGGCGTTCGCCACCACGGGCGATCCGACGGTCTCGATCGACGGGACGCCCCGGGTCGGCAAGACGGCGGCCGCCACCCCCGGCACCTTCGCGCCGGAGGCACGGTTCAGCTTCCAGTGGTACCGCGGCACGTCCGCGATCAGCAAGGCGACGGCGGCCCGGTACACCCTGACCAGCTCCGACCTCGGCAAGCTGGTTTCGGTGAAGGTCACCGCGACCCGTTCGGGCTACACGACGGTCGTCGGGACGGCCACACTGGCCGGCCCGGTCATCGCCGGGTTGACCGGGGTTACGCCGAAGCTGACCACCACGGCGCCTGCGGTCGGGACCGAGATCGGCATTCGCACCGGGACCGGCTTCGACGCGTGGTCTCCGACCGTTACGCCGGGCTACCAGTGGTACTCCGGAGGGGTTCCGGTGGATGGAGCCATCAAGGCCACCTATACCGTGCAGCCGGGCGACGCCGGCCGGACCATCAGCGTCAAACTGACCGGGAGTGCCGACGACTACGCGCCGCTCACCATAGCCTCGGCGGTCACCGCGAAGGCGACGAAGATCAACTTCGCGGCCAGGGGCGCGGTCTCGATCAGCGTGGACGGCGCGGTGCTGACAGCGAGCATCGACACCGACTGGTCGCCCGACCCGGACGGCCACGCCTACCAGTGGTACCGCAACGGGAAGGCGATCTCGAAGGCGACCAACGCCACCTGCACGGCGACAAGCAGCGGCAGCTACACGGTGAAGGTCACCGCATCCAGGCTCGGCTACAACTCCTCTTCGGTGACTTCGGCCGCGAGGACGGTCACCCTGCCCTGACGCGCCTGAGCGGATCGGAGACGGTTCCCGTCAGCAACTGTTGGTGTGGCCGCGCCGACCCGACGCCGGCGCGGCTCCTGCGTCGTGTCGACGAGGTCGCCGAGATTCCCCGGGCCGTCCGGACCGGCGCCCGCGTGACCCGGATCCCGGAGCGGGATCAGTAGCTGTAGGTGTAGGTGGCCGCCGCGGACCGTGCCGAGGTCAGGGAGGGGGTCGCGGCCACGACGACGTCGACCGTGCCGGCCGACTGGGCGGGCGCGGTGACCTGGAGCCTGGTGGTCGAAATGATCTCCAGTTCGGTCGCGGCGAGGCCGCCGAAGTAGACCGTGCTGATCACGAAGAAGTTCTGCCCGGTGATCGTGACGCGCGCGCCTCCGGCGACGCTTCCGCCGGCGGGGGTCACCGCCGCCACGACGGGTGCCGGGGTGTCCAGGTAGGTGTAGGTCAGCCCCGGAGCCAGCGACGTCCCGTACGCGCCGGCGACCTGGATGCCCACCGCGCCGGTCGTTCCCGGCGGTGCGGTCACGACCAGCTTCGTGGGACCCACCGAGACGATCTGCGCCGACCGGTTGCCGAAGCTGACCCCGGTGATGCCGTAGAAGTTCCGGCCCGAGATGGTGACGGTGGCGCCGCCGACGCCGTAGCCGGTGGTCGGCGTCGCCTTCGTGACC
>PHEV01000250.1 GCA_002843035.1 Actinobacteria bacterium HGW-Actinobacteria-5
CTCGTCAAGAAGACACTGACCCTGGCGGCAACGGTGGCCGCCTTCGCACTCGCGCTGACCGGCTGTGGCAGTTCCGCCGGCACCGCGACCTCCGCGGCCAGTACGGCGGCGTCCGAATCGGCGTCGGCGCCGGCCGTCGACTACGGCCTGGTCAACGCAGGCACGCTCACGATCTGTTCCGACGTCCCCTACAAGCCCTTCGAGTACGAGGACGCGAGCAGCTCCAGCGGCTACACCGGCTTCGACGTCGAGATCGTCGATGCGATCGCCAAGAAGCTGGGCCTGACGCTGAAGGTGGTCGTGACCAACTTCGACGCGCTGCAGTCCGGCACCGCCCTGGAGGCCAACTCCTGCGACATGGCCGCCTCCGCGATGACCATCACCGACGAGCGCAAGAAGAACCTTGACTTCGCCGACGCGTACTACGACTCGCTGCAGTCGCTGCTGGTGAAGGCCGACTCCGGGATCGCCAACCTCGCCGGCATGGCGGGCAAGAAGCTCGGCGTTCAGAAGGGCAGTACGGGCAAGAGCTACGCGACCAAGAACGCTCCGACGGGCACCACGATCGTCGACTTCGCCGACGACGGCAAGATGTGGATCGCGCTTCAGGCCGGTCAGGTGGATGCGCTGCTGCAGGACCAGCCGGTCAACCACCAGCACGAGGTGGACGACCCGAGCTACAAGATCGTTGAGACCTACAACACCAACGAGCAGTACGGGTTCGCGTTCGCCAAGGGCAAGAAGCCGGCCCTCCTGGCGGCCGTGAACGAGCAGCTGAAGGCCATGCGCGCCGACGGCTCCTACGACACGATCTACAAGAAGTACTTCGGCTGAGCTGATCGGTGGGCCGGGTCGTTCCCGGCCCACCGGATCCAGCGTGACTCCGGGAGCCTCGTGAGCGTTCTTCCGTACCTGAAGCCCACCGTTCGAGCACGGCTCGGCCGGCTGGCGTCCTACGCCGTGGGCGTGGTTGTCCTCCTGCTCGTGGTCGTCTTCACAGACTGGGCGCACATCCAGAAGGTCTTCCTCAACCCGAACGTCGCCGCCCAGATGTGGCCGACGATCCTGACGGTCGCACTGAAGAACACCCTGATCTACACGATCACGAGCTTCATCCTGGGGTCGATCCTCGCGGTGCTGCTCGCCATCCTCAAGATCACCGGCGGGCCACTGGGCTGGGCCGCGGCGGCTTTCATCGAGCTCTTCCGCGGAATCCCCGCCCTGCTCACCATTTTCACCGCTGCCTACGTGATCCCGATCGCCTTCGGTTTCCAGATCCCCGGCGGCGGCCCCGGCGCCGGCATCCTGGCGCTGACGATCGTGACCGGCGCCTATGCGGCGGAGATCGTCAGGGCCGGCATCCAGGCGGTATCACCCGGGCAGAGTGAGGCCGCCCGCTCGCTGGGCATGACTTCGGGACAGACAATGTTCTGGGTGGTGCTTCCTCAGGCCATGCGGATCGTGATCCCGCCGATGACCAACGAGTTCGTGATGCTCCTGAAGGACACGTCCCTGCTCTACGTCGCAGGCTTCGCCGTCAGCGAGAAGGAGTTGACCACCTACGGACAGGACGCGCTGAGCACCACCGGCAACGCGACCCCGCTGGTCATGGTGGCGCTGGCCTACCTGATCGTGACGCTCCCGCTCACCTGGCTGGTGGGCAGGCTCGAGAAGAGGCTGGACCCGAAGCGATGAGCAACCTGTTCCCCGACCTGCAGTCCGAGGCCCCGCCGGTCGTGATCGCCGACCTGCACAAGAGCTTCGGCGACAACGAGGTGCTCAAGGGCATCGACCTGACCGTCCAGTTCGGCGAGGTGGTCTGCGTGATCGGGCCGTCCGGCTCGGGCAAGTCCACCCTGCTCCGCTGCGTCAACCTACTGGAGAAGCCCACCAAGGGCTCCATCCAGCTGCTCGGCGCGGACATGACCGACCCGGACGTGGAACTGAACCAGGTACGAACCCACGTGGGCATGGTCTTCCAGTCGTTCAACCTGTTCCCGAACATGACCGCCCTCGGGAACTGCGTGATCGCCCAGCGACAGGTGCTCAAGCGCTCCAGGTCCGAGGCCATCGAGATCGCGAAGAAGAACCTGGAACTGGTCGGGCTGGGTGACCGGATGGACTACCACCCGGCCAAGTTGTCCGGCGGCCAGCAGCAGCGGGTCGCGATCGCCCGTGCCCTGTCGATGGACCCGAAGGTGATGCTCTTCGACGAGCCCACCGCTGCGCTCGACCCCGAACTCGTCGGCGACGTGCTCGCGGTGATGCGTGATCTCGCCGAGGCCGGCATGACGATGATCGTGGTCACCCACGAGATGTTGTTCGCCCGCGACGTCTCTGACCGCACCATCTTCATGGACGGCGGCGTCATCGTCGAAGAGGGCCCGTCGGTCGACCTGATCACGGCGCCGAGCGAGAAGCGGACGCAGGTGTTCCTCAAGCGCGTGCTCGACCCGACCCACATCGAGGACTCGGAGCTGGGGGAGACCGAGCCGGATTGATGCCCGGCTTCCCTCACCGCTTAGGATGGGGTGGCTGTCGCGCTGGGACGTGACGGGCTCTGCCGCGCAATCAGGAAGCGAAACCGTGGGTCTACTGGACAAGA
>PHEV01000054.1 GCA_002843035.1 Actinobacteria bacterium HGW-Actinobacteria-5
GCCGTCGCCCGCTCCGCCGGCCTGGCCGCGAGGGAGCTCAAGGGAGACAAGAAGCTGAACCTTCGGGTCCACGGCCGCGCCGGCCAGCCCTGCGGGGTCTGTGGCTCCACCATCGCCGAGGTGTCCTTTGCCGACTCCGCACTGCAGTACTGCCCCGGTTGCCAGACCGGTGGCAAGCTCCTCGCCGACCGGCGGCTGTCGAAGCTGCTGAAGTAGCGGGTCCCCGGGAGCCCGCGTCGTCTCCGGGGCCCACCCAGACCGGGCGGGAAGCGGCAGTGGCCCTCGCCGACCGGGGGTCGCATCGCGGACCGGGCGACCAGATAACGGTCAGGTCTCGAGCCCGGGCAGGGTCGGTGCCCTCCAGGTAACCCGGTAGCCTGCATTCGTCACGGTTCGGCGGGGGCGGAGATGAGGTCAGAGGTGGGCGGCGTGTGGGGCTGGCTGCGCCGCGCGATCGCAGCGCCCTGGACCACCAACCACAGGCTCGGCCTGGGGCTGATCGTGGCCGGCTCCGCACTCATCCTCGCGGTCGCCTTCTGCGGGCCGTCCTCGGTTGCCCTGAAGCTCGGCCCACGTGACGGCTACCTGCCGCCCTGGTACCTCCCGATCAGCGTGCTCACCCTCAACGAGTGGGTGTGCGTGCCCGCCCTGTGGCTGGCGCTCATCGCCGGCGCGGTCGGCATGTGGATCTGTTGGCGCGCGATCAACACCGGCTGGCGTCCGAACAACAGGAAGCTGTTCGGCCTGGGCGCCCTGCTCAGCATCCTGACCAGCCTCGTCCCGCCGATGACCTCAGCGGACGTGCTGATGTACGCGGCCTACGGGCGGCTGCAGGTGCTCGGCCTGAACCCCTACGACATCACCCCCGCGGAGATCTTCCGCCAGGAGTACGACCCGGTGCTGATCTGGACGGAGCGTCCCTGGCAGGACACCCCGAGCGTGTACGGACCGCTCGCGTCCGGCTCACAGTGGCTGGCGGCATGGCTCGGCAACGGCAACATGCACGACACCGTGTTCTGGCTGCAGATGTTCGCGCTCCTGCCGTTCCTGGTGATTGGCGCTCTCGCCGTCCTGCTCGCCCACGACAACCACAAGATCCAGACCCGGGCCGTGCTGTTCACCGTGCTCAATCCGCTGATGATCTGGTCGGTCCTCGCGGGGGCGCACAACGAGGCGTTCACCCTCGTCTTCGCGATCGTCGGGCTGTTCTTCATGCGGCGCAGCCCGTTCCTGGCCGGGATCGGCATCGGCCTGGCCGGGACGGTGAAGGTTTCGCTCGTGTTCTATGGCATCGCCATGGCCTGGGGCTACCGCCGCGACTGGCGCAAGCTGCTGCAGCTCGTCCTCGGGGCTGCGATCCCGCTGGCCATCGCGTACGGCCTCCTCGTGCCGCAGGCTCTGCTCGCAGCGGGCCGCAACACCGGCTACATCTCGGCCGGCTCGTGGGCGCCGTGGCTGCAGTGGGCGCTCACGCCGGTCTTCGGTGACCTGCCGACCCGCGGCTTCATCGGCTGGGCGGGCTGGGTGCTGATGGTCATCGTCATCTGGATGCTGTCCCGCGTGATGCCGTGGCGGCTGGTCCCGGGCGTCCCCGAGCACCACGACCCGCGCCGCGACCCGCTGACGATCGCCGTCCGGACTGCCGCGATCCTCACCGCGTCCTGGCTGGTCACCTCGCCGTACACGCTGAGCTGGTACGACCTCACCACCTGGGTGCCGCTCGGACTGCTGGCAGTCTCCCGGCTGGACGTGCTGATGATCTGGCGGGGCCTGTGGCTCTCGCTCGCGTATGTGACCGGTCGCTCGGTGCAGTTCAGCGAGCCGATGCAGTCCGTGGCCGCCGTGATCAGGGACGGCCTGTGCTCCGGCGCGCAGATCCTCGTGCTGGTGGCGATCGTGCACTGGTGGTGGACGTGGGGCCACGAACTGCCCAGACAGCCCGCGTGGCTACGCCGGGCGCGGCAACGGGAGGCGTCGGCCCCGGTCGGCTGATCCTCGTCCGGCACACCACTACGCTGAGCGGGTGCTCGGATACTTCGGACCCGCAGGGACCTTCACCCACCAGGCGCTGCTGACCATCTCCACCGAGGAGGCCATCCCCTTCGCCACGGTCGGTGAGGCGCTGGATGCGGTGCGCTCGGGCGCGGTCGAGGCAGTGATGGTCCCGATCGAGAATTCGGTCGAGGGCGGGGTGTCCGCGACGCTCGACACCCTGGCTGCCGGTCGCCGGCTGATGATCGTCCGCGAGGTGCTGGTGCCGGTGCAGTTCAACCTGTACGCCCGGCCGGGCACGGCGCTGGCCGACGTTCGCCGCGTGATCACTCACCCGCACTCGGCGGCGCAGACCCGTGGCTGGACGGCGGCGAACCTGCCCTCCGCCGTGGTGGTCGAGGGGGGCTCGAACGCCGCCTCCGCCATCGAGGTGGCTGATCCACGCTCCCGTTTCGATGCCGCGATCTGCGGCCAGATCGCGGGCGAGATGTACGGGCTGGAGGCAATCGCCACCCGGATCGCAGACAACGACAGTGCGGTGACCCGGTTCGTGCTGGTGGCGCGTCCCGCCGAGCCGCCCGCCCGGACCGGCGCCGACAAGACCACGCTCGTTGCGTATATGCACACGGACCACGCCGGCGCCCTGCTGGAGATCCTCGAGCAGTTCTCCGGGCGCGGCGTCTCGCTGTGCCGGATCGAGTCGCGGCCGACCAAGACCGGGATGGGCAACTACTGCTTCAGCATCGACGCCGAGGGCCACCTGCGCGACCCGCGTGTGGCCGAGGCGATGCTCGGTCTGCACCGGATCTGCGAGGACGTGGTCTTCCTCGGCTCCTACCCGCGCGCCGACGGTGTCCGTCCCGCCGTGGCGAGGGGTTTCACCGACTCCGACTTCGAGGCCGCCGTCGACTGGTACGCCACTCTGGTGAACCCCGTCAACGACTGACGTCCACCTGCTTCCCGACCAGGCCCGCCGAGTCGACGGCGTCTCCGCACGCTCTGGCGTGCACCGAGTCCGACGAGCCCGGCGGGGGCCTAATCTGAGGGCCGTGCACACGACCACTGAACGGCTTCCCGGCCTGACCCTGACCACCCTCACCCTCGACGTCCCGCTGGACCACACTGACCCCGGCGGCGTGCAGATCGAGGTGTTCGCCCGAGTCGCCACCGCGGAGGACGGTGCGGGCAAGCCCTACCTGGTCTTCCTCCAGGGCGGACCCGGGCACGAGGCGCCGCGTCCGACGGGCGTGCCGGGCAACCCGCCGTGGCTCGCCCGGGCGCTGCAGGACTAGCAGGTGGTCATGCTCGACCAGCGCGGCACCGGACGCTCCACGCCGATCTCGTCCCGCGTCGTCCGGGACGGAGCTACCGTGCGGGCCGAGCTGGCCGGCCCGCTCGCTGGGCTGGACGCGTCCGCACAGGCCGAGTGGCTGCGGCACCTGCGGGCCGACGAGATCGTCAACGACGCCGAGCGCGTGCGGGAGGCCCTCGGCGCCCGGCAGTGGACGGTGCTGGGACAGTCCTTCGGCGGCTTCACCACCCTGCACTACCTGTCCACGCATCCCGAGTCGCTCGCCGGTGCCCTGGTCACCGGCGGGCTGAGCGCCGTCCAGCACCCCGTCGACGACATCTACGCGGCGACCTGGCAGGTCATGATCGCGAAGTCCGAGGACTTCTACCGCCGGTTCCCCGGCGACCGTGACCGCGTCCGTGAACTCACCGCCCTGTGTGCGGAGGGCCGGATCAGCCTGCCCAACGGCGATCTCGTCTCACCCGAACGGTTCCGCACGATCGGGCACCGGCTCGGCATGCAGTCCGGCGCGGAGGCCGTGCACTACCTGCTCGGCCTCGACCACACCTCGTCCGGGTTCGCCCACGACCTCGCCGGCGCGCTGCCGTTCGAGGCCCGCAACCCGCTGTACGCAGTGCTGCACGAGTCCAGCTACGCCGACGGCGTCGCGACCCGCTGGTCGGCCGAGCGGACCATGCCCGACCGGGTGCGGGAGGACGTCACCCTGCTCGGCGGCGAGCACATCCATCGCAGCGTGTTCGCCGAGGACGCGGGCCTGCGTCCGTTCGCCGACGTGGCCGACCTGCTCGCCGAGGTCGAGTGGAATCAGCTCTACTTCCCCGAGCGGCTCGCGCAGGCCGAGGTGCCCGTGGCGGCGGCGGTGTACCACGCGGACGCCTACGTTCCGGTCGGGTTCTCGCTGGAGACGGCCGCACTGCTGCCCGACTGCCGCACCTGGGTGACCAGCGAGTACGAGCACAACGGCCTGCGCATGGACACCGCCGTGCTCGACCACCTGATCGGCCTGCTCAAGGGACGCCGCTGGCTCTGACCCACCGAGCCCGGGTTGGCCGAAAAGGGGACGGTTCTCCTTCTCGGCCATGGACGAAAAGGAGAACCGTCCCCTTCTCGGCCAGTGACCGCACCGACGGGGCGTGCGGGTCATTCGGGCGCGGGCGATAGGCTTTCCGATCGTGATCGACCCGAGACTCCTGCGCACCGACCCTGACCGCATCAAGCGCTCCCAGGTGGCGCGCGGCGAATCGACGGAACTGGTCGACCAACTGGTTTCCGCGGACGAGGCCCGCCGGGCGGCGATCGTCGAGTTCGAGACCCTGCGTGCCGAGCAGAAGGACCTCGGCAAGCAGGTGGCTCGCGCCAAGGGCGAGGAGAAGGCCGCCGTCCTGGCCAGGACGAAGGAGCTCGCCGCGCAGGTGAAGGCCGCCCAGGCCACGGCCGACGAGTCGGGTGCCGCGTTCGAAACGCTGTTCAAGCAGCTGCCGAACCTCGTCATCGACGGCGTTCCGACCGGCGGCGAGGACGACCTCTACGTGATCGAGACCGTCGGCACCCCGCGCGACTTCGCGGCCGAGGGCATCGAGGTGAAGGACCACATCGAGATCGCCGAGGGCCTGGCTGCCATCGACATGGAGCGTGGCGCCAAGGTGTCCGGCGCCCGGTTCTACTTCCTCACCGGGCTCGGTGCCCAGCTGGAGCTCGCGCTGTTGAACCTGGCCATGACGAAGGCCGCCGAGTGGGGGTTCACGCCGATGATCCCGCCGGCGCTCGTGCGCCCGTCCGCGATGGAGGGCACCGGCTTCCTCGGCCAGGCCGCCGACGACGTGTACTACCTGGAGAAGGACGACCTGTACTTGGTCGGCACCTCGGAGGTCGCGCTGGCCGCGTACCACTCCGAGGAGATCCTGGACGCGGCCACGCTGCCGCGCAAGTACGTGGCGTTCTCGCCGTGCTACCGCCGCGAGGCCGGCTCCTACGGCAAGGACACCAAGGGCATCTTCCGTGTGCACTGGTTCGACAAGGTCGAGATGTTCATCTACTGCGCGCCCGAGGACGCCGAGGAGTGGCATCAGAAGCTGTTGGGCTTCGAGAAGGAGTTCATCACGCTGCTGGAGATCCCGTTCCAGGTTCTCGACGTGGCCTCCGGAGACCTCGGCCTGAGCGCGGCGCGGAAGTACGACTGCTACGGCTACGTGCCCAGCCAGGGCCGCTACCGCGAGATCACGTCCACCTCCAACTGCACCGAGTTCCAGGCCCGCCGGCTGAACATCCGGATGCGGGGCGAGGACGGCGTTGCCTCGCTCGCCACCCTGAACGGCACCCTGTGCTCGATGGCCCGCCCGATCATCATGCTGCTGGAGAACCACCAGCAGGCCGACGGCTCGGTGTACGTGCCGCTCGCCCTGCGGCCGTTCCTCGGCGGGCGGGAGTACCTGCGCCCCGGCGAGTGAGCCGGGCCGTCCGCACCGAGCCCCACTCCTCAAGGGAACGGGTCGGCGCGAACAGTGGGGGTCGACGGGTGGCGTCGGAGGCGTCCGCGGAGGATTCCCCCGGCGTTCACGATGCCGTCACCGGCGCGAGCTAGCCTTGGCAGCAATATGAAGAACAGTGAACTGGCGGCCTGGAGGCCGCGAGTGGTGGCACTGGATATCGACGGGACGCTCGTCGATCACGAGGGAGTGCTACCCAACGAAGTACGCCGATCGGTTCGGCGAGTCACGGCGGCCGGGGTTCCGGTCGTCCTCACGACGGGACGCAGCTGGCATGCCACGCGTCCGGTTTTCGAACAGCTGGGGCTGCCCAACGGCCCCGTAGTCGCGTCCAACGGCGCGGTGACGGTCGACTTCCCGCCCTTCGAGGTGCGGCAGGTCGTCACGTTCAACCCCGCCGACGTGATCTCGAGGGTGCTCCGCGAGCACCCGAGCGCCGCGATCGCCGCCGAGGTGGTCGGGCAGGGCTACCGGGTGACGAAGCAGTTCCCCGACGGTGACCTCACCGGGCACATCGAGGAGGTCAGCGTCGATGACCTGGCCGGCACCGACGTGACCCGGATCGTGGTCCGCGACCCGGAGTCCTCCGACGTGGAGTTCATCGACCTGGCGCAGCGCCTCGGCCTGCACGGGGTCAGCTACTCGGTGGGCTGGAGCGCCTGGCTCGACATCGCCCCGGCAGGGGTGAACAAGGCCTCCGCGCTGGCCGGGGTGGTCGCCGAACTCGGCTGCACCGCGGCCGACGTGCTCGCGATCGGCGACGGCCGCAACGACGTCGAGATGCTCACCTGGGCCGGACGCGGGGTCGCCGTCGGCGACGCCTGTGCCGAGGTGCAAGCGGCTGCCGACCACGTCACGGCGACCTTCGCCGAGCACGGCACAGCGGTCGAGCTCGACCGCTGGTTCGGAGCACGGCGGGCGAGCCGACGGGTGTCGGCGCTGAGCACGCTCGCGTCCTGACGCGGCAGGCCGGCGACTGCGCGGGCCTACACCCGCAGTGACAGGCTGGGTCCATGGAGGATTTCCTGACCGCCCGCCTGCTGCTGCGGCGCTTCCTTCCCTCCGACGGGGCGGCGCTCCACGCCTACCTGTCGTTGCCGGAGGTGGTCCGCTACGAGCCGTACCCCGTGCAGTCCGCCGAGGACTGTGAGCGGCTCGCAGCCGAGCGGGCGGCCCGCGACGACCTCTGGGCCGTGTGCCTGCGCCCTTCCGGCGACCTGATCGGGAACCTGTACCTGCACCGCGAGGAGCCGCGGGCGTGGCGTACCTGGACCCTCGGCTACGTGCTCCACCCCGACCACTGGGGTCGGGGCTACGCCTCGGAGGCTGCATCGGCGCTGGTCACGGCCTGCTTCGAGAGCTGGGGTGCGCACCGGGTCATGGCCGGCTGCGACCCACGGAACGCGGCGTCCTGGCGGCTGCTGGAGCGCCTCGGCTTCCGCCGCGAGGGCCACTTCCGGGCGAACGCGTCGTTCACCTCCGACGCCGAGGGCAACCCGGTCTGGCACGACAGCTACCTCTACGCGGTGCTCGCCGATGAGTGGCGGGCGCGCTCCGGCCTGTCCCGCTGAGGAGGAACTGCGTCCGGCCGGGGGAGACGACTACCCTGAACCGGTACAATGATTTTCAGGGGGGGTCCGAAGTGGTGCATCCCTACCTGCGTGAGCCCGAGTTCATCACGCAGCTCAAGGACGGCACGGTCAAGCAGCTGAACCCGTTCAGCGGTACGGAGGTGTGGACGGTGGCCGGGCGCGGCAACCGCCCGCTGGGCATCGTCCTGCCCGACCCGGTGCCACTCGACCCTGCGCAACACGGCAGGCACTGCGCTTTCTGCGAGGGCCGCTACCTCGACACCCCGCCGGAGAAGTCGCGGGTGATCCGGTTGCCCGACGGTGCCTGGGAGACCCGCTACCGCACCCCTGCGGAGGAGCTGGACGCGACCGTCGCGGAGTTCCGGCGGGTCCCGAACCTCTTCGAGATCCTGTCCTACGACTACTGGCACCTCAACTACGGCTACGAACTGCCCGCCCGGGTCCGCGACCGCAAGACCGCCTACCTGGATTCGGCGGCCGGCCGCGCGCACGTGCTGGCGGTCGTCCGGGCCAAGTTGCGTGCCGGCGGGCGTAGCGATGAGGTGATCGACGCCCTCGGCGAGGATGGTCAGCTCGAGGCTGCGTCCGGGTTCTTCGGGGGCGGCCACGATGTGGTGATCGCGCGGCGGCACTTCGTGGACGGGGCCACCGACAACACCCAGCTGGCCTCCTCCGGCACCCTCACGCCGGACGAACACGAGCGGTTCATGTCGTTCACGGTCGAGTCGACGGCGGCGCTGTTCGACCTGAACCGGTACGCCCGCTACGTGGCGGTGTTCCAGAACTGGCTGCGTCCGGCCGGTGCGTCCTTCGACCACCTGCACAAGCAACTGGTGGCGATCGACGAGCGTGGCGTCCAGCACGAACAGGCGATGGAACGGCTGCGCGGGAACCCGAACATCTACAACGAGTACGGCTCGAACTACGCCGCCTACAAGAACCTGGTGGTCGCAGAGAACGACCACGCGATCGCGTTCGCCGGTTTCGGGCACCGCTATCCGACCATCGAGATCTACTCGAAGTCGGAGGCGCCGGATCCGTGGAACCACACGCCGGAGGAGTTGCGGGCGGTCTCCGACCTGGTGCACGCCATGCACGCGGCCACCGGCGTGGCTGTGCCGTGCAACGAGGAGTGGCACTACCGTCCGATCGACACCGACCTGGCCATGCCGTGGCGGGTGATGCTGAAGTGGCGCAACTCCACCGTGGCCGGCTTCGAGGGCGCGACGAAGATCTACCTGAACACGATCGATCCCTACGCCCTGCGGGACCGGATCGTGCCGCAGCTGTTCGCGCTGCGTGACCAGCGCAGGATCGCCGACATGAGGATCGCCACCGAGTGCCCGTGCCGGCCGAACTCGCTGCGCTACCGGGCGAACCGCGGCTGACGCGATCCGGCCACGGACGGCGTCCCACCCGTCCCAGCTGTCACGTCCGGCGAGCCGACCAGCCGAATCGCGTCACGCGCACGCCCTTCAGCCGCTTCGCCAGCGCGGTGGCATCCATCGCCGACGCCGGGCCCGGGTCCGGCGGCGACCGGTGGCGGGGGCTCGCCGGTGTCGTGATCCGGCCCCGCAATGCCTCCGGCGTGACGGCTGGGGCGGGTGCGCCGCGATGGGTGGCCGCATCGCGACAGGCGTCGTTGGCCCAGAGGCGCCGATCGGACTAGCGTCGGAGGCATGACGCACACGCTCAACGACGGGCACGCCCTGCCCGCTATCGGCTTCGGCACCTACCCTCTCGGCGGCCCGACCGGCGTCGAGGCAATGGCGGGCGCGCTGCGCCAGGGCTATCGGCTGATCGACTCCGCGGTGAACTACGAGAACGAGGGCGCGGTGGGTGAGGCCGTCCGCCGTTCGGGCGTGCCGCGCGAGGAGATCGTCGTGACCTCCAAGCTGCCCGGACGCCATCACGCCTACGGCGAGGCGAAGACCTGCGTGTACGAGTCGCTGTACCGGATGCAGCTCGACCACATCGACCTGTACCTGATCCACTGGCCCAACCCGGGCGTGGACCGCTACGTCGAGGCGTGGCAGGCGCTGGTGGACCTGCAGCGGGACGGCGTGCTCCGCTCGATCGGCGTGAGCAACTTCCTGCCCGATCACCTCGACCGGATCATCGCCGAGACCGGGGTTACTCCCGCTGTGAACCAGGTCGAGCTGCACCCGTTCTTCCCGCAGGCCCTGCAGCGCCAGGTGGACGCCGAGCGCGGCATCCGCACCGAGGCGTGGAGCCCGCTCGGTCGCGCTCAGGAGATCATGCACGACCCGGTGATCGCCGGAGTAGCGGACGCCCACGGTCGCACCCCCGCGCAGGTGGTGCTGCGCTGGCACCTGCAGCTCGGCACCATCCCGCTGCCCAAGGCGGCATCGGCGAGCCGCCAGCTGGAGAACCTGTCCGTGTTCGACTTCGAGCTGGACGCGGCGCAGATGGCTGCGATCACCGCGCTCGGGCGTTCCGACGGCCGGCTCTTCAATGCCGACCCGGCAACGCACGAGGAGCTCTGACCCCAGACGGGCTCTCGGAGTGGGGGCGACACTTTCTGGTTGTCTGCTAGCCGGGATCGGGCGTAGCGGACGCGGACCCTGTTCGGCGTCCGGCTGCGGCGCGAGACTGGGGACGCCGCGACGGACGCAGGCCGCGGCAGGAGGCCAGCATGATCGCGATCGTTGCAGCGCTGCCCGGAGAGCTCTCCGCCATCGAGGCAGCCGCGTCCGCCGAAGGACCGCTGACCACTCGCCGGGTGGCCGGCCGTGACCTGCGCGGCGGCACCCTCTGCGGGCGCCCCGTGCTGCTGGCGCTGTCCGGCGTGGGGAAGGTGGCGGCGGCGTCCACGGCGACCCTGCTGGTCGAGCAGGCTAGCGCGGTGATCCTGGTCGGCACAGCCGGAGGGATCGGCACCGGAGTGGAGCCCGGTGACGTGGTGGTGGCAGCAGAGCTCGTCCAGCACGACCTGGACGCCCGTCCGCTGTGGGACCGCTGGGTGGTGCCCTCGCTCGGCCTCTCGCACGTTCCGGCGGACAAGGCGCTCACCGCGGCGCTCGCCGCGGCCGCCGAGGTCGTGATCGGCGAGCACGGTGCCGACCTCGCCGCCCTCGGCCTCGGCACCCCGCACTGGCACCTCGGCACGATCGCCTCCGGTGACACGTTCATCGCCACCGCCGAGGACTCGACGCGGCTGCGCCGCGACCTGCCCGGCACGCTCGCGGTGGAGATGGAGGGTGCGGCGATCGCCCAGGTCTGCCACACCGCCGGTGTCCCGTTCGCGGTGGCCCGCACGATCTCGGACCGCGCCGACCAGGCGGCGAGCGTCGACTTCCCGAAGTTCCTGGAGCGGATCGCTGCTCCCTACGCCCGCGACCTGGTCGTCACCGCGCTGCCCTGGTGCCCCTGAGACGGGCCGCACCCCGGTCTGTGCCCGCGAGGGGCGTCGCCCGGGTCCGCTTCAGCCGGCGCCGCTCAGCCGTCCACGCGGGCGCGGGCGATCACAACCATCAGCGACGGGTCCAGGGCCTTGAGCTGTGCGGTGAGGTCGGGCGGCAGGGCGAGCCCGGCCCGCCCGGCGTAGCCGAGCAGGGTCTCGACCAGCTGACGGTCGGACTGCGCGGCCGTGCCGGTGGCCAGTTCCGGGACGCCGGGGACCAGCCGGGCCAGGCGCTCGGCGACCTCGTGGTACGTCGCTGCCGGTGGCGCGGCGGGAGGCATCGCGGCGTCGCTCACCGGACGGCTGGTCGGTGCCAGCGGCCAGTCGGAGGCGGGCAGCCCGGCCGCGGGGGACGCCTCCCGCCCCGGCTGCGCGCCAAGCTCTGCGACCGTGCGGCGGAGCGAGCGGATCTCGTCGAGGAGCATCCGGTGCTCCCGTCCCAGCGCGGCGAGGATCACCCACACCACTGCCGCGAGGACGCCGAGGGTGAAGCTGAAGTTCGCCGCCCCGAACAGGAAGGCCACGCGCGCGGGATGCTCGCCGTCATCCGGGTTGGCGACGGTGACCACGGCCGCCAGCCAGCAGGCGAGGGACACGACCAGGGCCACGGCGGACGTCCGGCCGATGACGGTCCTCAGGTGGTTCTCCGGCACCGCTGCTTCTCCTTCTCCGACACGAACCCGGCCGCGTCCCTGGCTGACCGGGGGTTTGGCCGGTCGGCCGGCAGGCAGCCGTACGGGAATGACGCGGACGCCACGCTCAGGCGCGGCTCGGCCCCTCCCAGAGGTTGATCCCCGCGTCCACGGCATGCTGGTCGATCGCGGCCAACTCCTCCGGGCTGAAGAACGGGTTCTCCAGCGCCCGCAGGCTGTCCTCCAGCTGGGCCACGCTGGACGCGCCGATCAGCGCGGAGGAGACCCGCTTGTCGCGCAGCACCCAGGCGATCGCCATCTGGGCCAGGGACTGGCCGCGGCCGGTGGCGAACTCGTTCAGCTCCTTGATGTGGGCGAGGTTCGCCTCGTTCAGCCAGTGGGTGGAGAACGACTTGTGCTGGGACGCGCGGGAGCCCTCGGGCACCCCGTCCAGGTACTTGTCGGTGAGCAGCCCCTGGGCCAGCGGCGAGAACGCGATGCAGCCCATCCCGGTCTCGTCCAGCGCCTCGAACAGGTCGCCCTCGATCCAGCGGTTCAGCATCGAGTAGGACGGCTGGTGGATCACCAGCGGGGTACCGAGGGCGCGGGCGATCGCGACGGCCTCGCGCGTGCGGCGTCCGGAGTAAGACGAGATGCCCACGTACAGGGCCTTGCCCTGCCGGACGGCCGCATCCAGGGCCAGCATCGTCTCCTCCAGCGGCGTGGACGGGTCGAAGTGGTGGTGGTAGAAGATGTCGACGTAGTCCAGGCCCATCCGCGCCAGGGACTGGTCGAGGGACGCGAGCAGGTACTTCCGTGACCCCAGGTCGCCGTACGGGCCGGGCCACATGTCCCAGCCGGCCTTGCTCGAGATGATCAGCTCGTCACGGTAGGGCCGGAAGTCCTCCCGGAAGTGACGGCCGAAGTTGGTCTCCGCCGCACCGTAGGGCGGGCCGTAGTTGTTGGCCAGGTCGAAGTGCGTGACGCCCAGCTCGAACGCCCTGCGCAGCGTGGCGCGCTGGTTGGCGAACGGCACGTCGTCGCCGAAGTTGTGCCACAGGCCCAGCGAGATCGCGGGGAGCTTCAGTCCGCTGCGGCCCACCGCCCGGTAGGGCATGCGTCCGTCATAGCGGTCGGGATCGGGGGAGTAGGTAGCCAGGATGTCCACGTCGGGCCTTTCTGTCCCCTGCATCGTATTCGGCAGCAGCGCTCCGGTTCAGCACTCGATGACATTCAAGGCCAATCCGCCGCGGGCGGTCTCCTTGTACTTCACGCTCATGTCGGCGCCGGTCTCGCGCATGGTCTTCAGCACCGAGTCGAGGCTGACGATGTGCCGTCCGTCGCCGCGCAGCGCTGTCCGTGCCGCAGTCACGGCCTTCACCGCGGCGATCGCGTTGCGTTCGATGCAGGGGATCTGCACCAGCCCGCCGACGGGGTCGCAGGTCAGGCCGAGGTTGTGCTCCATGCCGATCTCCGCGGCGTTCTCCACCTGGCCAGGGGTTCCGCCGAGCACGTCCGCCATTCCGGCGGCCGCCATCGAGCAGGCCGCCCCGATCTCGCCCTGGCAACCCACCTCGGCGCCGCTGATCGAGGCCAACTCCTTGATCACCACCCCGATCGCGCCGGCGCTGAGCAGGAATCGGATCACTCCCTCGTCGGTCGAGCCGTGCACGAACCGGCGGTAGTACATCAACACGGCGGGCACGACACCGGCTGCGCCGTTGGTCGGGGCGGTCACGACGCGTCCCCCGGACGCGTTCTCCTCGTTGACGGCCAGTGCGTACAGGGTGATCCAGTCCATGCCGCGCAGCGGATCGGTGGTGTCCACCTCGACCTCGAGCCGGTGCAGCAGTTCGGGTGCCCTCCGGCGCACCTTCAGGCCGCCGGGAAGCACGCCCTCGGTGGTCATGCCGCGGTGGATGCACTCCTGCATCACCGACCAGATCTCCCGCAGGCCGGCGTCGATCTCGGCATCGGTGCGCCGCACCCGCTCGTTCTCCCGCATCAACCGGGCCACCGAGAAGCCGGTCTGCTCGCACCGGGCGAGCAACTCGGCACCACTGGCGAACGGGTAGGGCACGGGGGTGGCGTCCGGGACGATCCGGTCCGGGCCGGTTTCAGAGGAGTCCAGCACGAAGCCGCCACCCACCGAGTAGTAGGTGCGCTGGGCGAGCTGCGAGCCGGCGGCGTCCATCGCGGTGAAGATCATGCCGTTGGCGTGGACGGGCAGCGCCCGGCTGTGGTTCAGCACGACATCGGCGTCCGGGTCGAAGTCGATCGTGGGCCCGTCGGCGAGGCGGAGCCGCCGGGCCGCCCGGACCTCCTCGACCAGCGGACGCACCGCCACGGGGTCGACCGTCTCCGGGCTGTGGCCGGCCAGGCCCAGCACCACGGCGGGCACGCTGCCGTGGCCGTGGCCGGTGGCACCCAGCGAACCGAACAGCTCCGCCCTGACCGCGGCGACCCGGCCGAGCAGGCCGTCCCCGGCAAGGGAGGCGACGAAGCGCTCGGCGGCCTTCATCGGTCCGACGGTGTGGGAGGAGGAGGGGCCGATGCCGACCCGGAACAGATCGAAGACGCTCAGCGCCATACCTCGACACTATCCCGTCTGGCCAGGCGGGGCTCCTGGTGGTCAGGGCGTCGATCGGGACGGGCCGGGGTGCGAACCGGCGGACCACTCTCGAAGGTGCGGCCAGGACGGGCCCGCCGTGCCAGGAGGAGACCGCCGCGGCCACCCGGCCGGACGACGCGGTCGCCGCGCAGGAGGAGGGCGTCCAGGCCACCCCGCAGGAGACCGACCGGTCCTGACCGGCCTTCGCTGAGCAGGCGCTGTGCACCGGCGGCCGGTGGTGGAAAGCTTGGCCGCATGGATGCCAGAGAAAGTGCTCTCCTCGAATCGCTGCACACCGGTGTGTTCGTCAACGGCGAGTGGCGGGAGTCCTCCACCGGTGCCCGCTTCGGCGTGGACGACCCGGCCACCGGGCAGCAGCTGACCACGGTCGCCGACGCCTCGCCGGAGGACGCGATGGCCGCCCTCGACGCCGCCGCGGCCGCCCAGGACGCCTGGGCCGCGACCGCGCCGCGGGTCAGGGGCGAGATCCTGCGGACGGCGTTCGAGGCGATCACAGCCCGCACCGAGGACTTCGCGCTGCTGATGACGATCGAGATGGGCAAGGCGCTGCCGGAGGCGCGCGGCGAGGTCGCCTACGGCGCGGAGTTCCTGCGCTGGTTCAGCGAGGAGGCTGTCCGGATCGCCGGGCGCTACCAGACCGCACCGGACGGGAAGACCCGGTTCATGGTGCTGCGCAAGCCGGTCGGTCCGAGCCTGCTGATCACCCCCTGGAACTTCCCGCTGGCGATGGCCACCCGGAAGGCGGGTGCCGCGATCGCCGCCGGCTGCACGATGGTGATCAAGCCGGCCCAGCTGACGCCGCTGACCACCCTGCTGTTCACGCAGGTGATGGTGGACGCGGGGCTGCCCGCGGGCGTCCTGAACGTGATCCCGACGACCAGGGCGGGCGCGACCACCGGTCCGCTGCTCGCCGACCCGCGGCTGCGCAAGCTGTCCTTCACCGGCTCGACCGAGGTGGGCGTCCGGCTGCTGCAGCAGGCCGCGCCGAACGTGCTGCGCACGTCCATGGAACTCGGTGGCAACGCGCCGTTCCTCGTCTTCGCCGACGCCGACCTGGACGCGGCCATCGAGGGCGCGCTGGCCGCCAAGCTGCGCAACATCGGCGAGGCGTGCACGGCGGCCAACCGGTTCTACGTCCAGCGCGAGGTGGCCGGGGAGTTCTCCCGGCGGCTCGCCGAGCGGTTCGCGGCCAAGGTGGTGGGCCGCGGCACGGAGGACGGTGTCGATGTGGGCCCGCTGATCGATGAGCGCAGCCGGGACAAGGTGCACGGCCTGGTCACGGACGCGGTCGCGCGCGGCGCGAAGGTCGTCACCGGCGGCTGCGCGGTGGACGGCCCGGGCTGGTTCTACTGCCCGACGGTGCTCGCCGACGTCCCTGCGGACGCGACCGTCGCGACCGAGGAGATCTTCGGCCCGGTCGCCCCGATCGTGGTCTTCGACACCGAGGACGAGGCGGTCGCGCTGGCGAACTCGACTCCCTTCGGCCTGATCGCCTACGCCTACACCACGGACCTGAACCGGGCGCTGAGGCTGCCGGAGCGGATCGAGTCGGGCATGCTTGGCCTGAACGCCGGCGTGATCTCGAACCCGGCCGCGCCGTTCGGCGGCGTGAAGCAGTCCGGGCTGGGCCGCGAGGGTGGCTTCGAGGGGATCGACGAGTACCTGTCCACCATGTACGTCGGCATCCCCAGCCCCTTCTGACGCCGGGGTGGACCGGGTTCGGAACCTTCCCCAACCTGGTCCGGACCGAGTTGGGGACGGTTCCGAACCCGGTCCACCGGGCGGTCGGGGACGGCTCGCAGCGCGGTAGTGCTGGCACTACCTCCGGTGTCGCCCGGACGCCATCGAGCGGGGAAGGTGCCGCGTCTAGCGTGATCGGGTGACCACAACGACGACTGCCCCTGCGCCCACCGACCAGATCGCCTCTGCGACCGGACTGACCAAGACCTACGGCACCGGAGAGGCGCAGGTGCACGCCCTCGCCGGTGTCAGCATCGGCTTCGGCCGCGGCTCGTTCACCGCGGTGATGGGTCCGTCCGGCTCCGGCAAGTCCACCCTGATGCACTGCCTGGCCGGGCTCGACCGCCCGACCTCTGGCGAGGTCGTCCTCGGTGGCCAGGTGATCTCGCAGTTGTCGGACCGCGAGCTCACCGCCGTCCGCCGCGACCGGGTCGGGTTCGTGTTCCAGGCGTTCAACCTGCTGCCCACGCTCACCGCCGAGCAGAACATCGTGCTGCCCCTCGAACTGGCCGGACGCCGGGTCGACCGCGCCCTTCTCGCCGGCCTGGTCGACTCGCTGCGCCTGGGCGACCGGCTCACGCACCTGCCGTCCCAGCTTTCCGGGGGACAGCAGCAGCGGGTCGCGATCGCCCGGGCCCTGATCACCCAGCCCGCGGTGGTGTTCGCCGACGAGCCCACCGGCGCGCTCGACTCCACCTCCAGCCACCAGCTGCTGAACTACCTGCGGCACACCAGCCAGGTGATGGAGCAGACCATCGTGATGGTCACCCACGACCCCAACGCCGCCGGCTACGCCGACCGAACCGTTCTGCTCTCGGACGGTCGGCTCGTCGACGACCTGGTCGCACCCACCCCGGACATGGTGCTGGCCGCGATGAAGAAGCTGGGCGCCTGATGTTCCGCCAGGCATGGTCCGAGGTGCGCCACCATCCCGGACGGTTCCTCTCCACGATCATCGCGATCGCGATCTCGGTGGCGTTCCTGGCCGGCTCGGCGGTGCTCGTGGCCACCGAGGGACAGGCGCAGGGGAAGGCCATGAACGTCTCGCTCGCCGAGGCGGACGTGGTGGTCACGATCCCGCCGGAGGGCTCGGGCAAGGGTCTCGGTCCGGCGATCGCCTCCGTCGCCGGCGTCGCGACGTCCGCCCCGGTCTACACGATGTCGGACGTGGTCACGTCCGGGGCCATCTCGGAGGCGATCAGCTTCGTCAACCTGCCGCCGGACGGCCTGCGCTGGGCGTCGCTGACGGCCGGGCGCTGGCCGTCCACGGCGAACGAGGTGGTGCTGTCCGGTGGCGCAGCCGGAGCGCTCGGGCTGAAGGTCGGTGATCCGCTCGCTCTGGCCGGACGCTCGGAGTCGGTGCGGGTCGTGGGTCTCACGAACGAGCCGAGCGGGCTGTTCGTCAAGACCGGGTACGCCTCGGACGCCCGTTTCGTCGCGTCCGGCTACACCGCCGACAACGCGCAGCAGTGGGCGATCAAGGCTGCGCCCGGCGCCTCCGTCGCCGACCTCATCGACACCCTGAAGGCGAAACTGACCGCGATCGAGCCCACGGTGAAGGTCGCCTCCGCCGCCGAGGTGCGAGCGACCTCGATCGCACACCTCGCCCAGGACTTCGACGTCTTCGCCAACGTGCTGTGGGCCTTCGCCGGGGTGGCGCTGATCGTCGGCATGATCACCATCGCCAACACGTTCACGATCACGCTCGCGCAGCGCCGCCGCCAGATCGGCCTGTTGCGGGCGGTGGGCGCGTCCGGGGGTCAGGTGCGGCGCCGGTTCCTGATCGAGGCCTTCGTGCTCGGAGCGGTCGGATCGCTGCTCGGGGTCGCTGCCGGCATCGGGATCGCTGTCGGGGTCACGGCGTGGAGCACGGCCCTGTTCTGGGGTCTTGTGCTGCCCTGGGCCCAGTTGGCCCTCGCCCTGGGCCTGGGGGTGCTGGCCACGGTGGTGGCGGCCTTCGTGCCGATCCTTCGCGGGACCAGGGTCGCGCCGCTGGAGGCGCTGCATCCGGTTCCCGAGAGTGATGAGCGCCGTCGCGCGTCCGTGGTGCGGGCGATCGCCTGCGGGCTGTTCGTGCTGGCCGGGGCGGGGCTGGCCACGCTCGCTGTCGTCCGCGTCGACCCCAACGCCCTGCTGATCGCGATCGGGGCGGGCGCGCTGCTCTCGATCGGAGTGCTGTTCGGCGGGCCGCTGTTCGTCCCCGCGCTGCTCAGGCTGGCCGGGCGCGCCTTCCGCTGGACGGGCGCCGTCCCGCGACTGGCCGCGGACAACGCCGAACGCAATCCCCGCCGGGCCACGGCCACGGCGACCGCGCTGATGCTGGCCGTCGGGCTGATGGTCACGCTGCAGGTGGCCACCGCATCCGTCCGGCTCACCGTGCTGGACGAGTTGTCGGCGCACTACCCCGTGGACCTGCAGGTGCACTGGACGCAGGACTCCGGTGAACCCGCCCAGATCCCGGCCGAGGCCTCGAGCCAGCTGGCAAGGGCGACCGGCGTGGACGCGTCCGTCCTGCTGTCCGGTGGCGAGGCCGAAGTCGGCGACCAGGGCCTGCTCCTGCTCGGCTACGACCCGGCCATTCGCGCGGTGACCGGCATCAGCACGGGGGTTCGGGACGATCAGGTACTGGTCAGCGAATACCTGGTGAAGTCCCTGCCGAAGACGGTGACGGTCAAGGGCGCGGCCGGGAGCGCGACACTGACCGTGGTCGGCTCACGGTTGGTGAGCTACGAACAGGCGATGGTGTCAGCAGCCAACCTGGCCAAGGTGGTCACACCGGTGCCGGGGACGGTGATGTGGCTGTCGGTGCCCGACCGCAGCCACGCGATCGATGCGACGGTGGCGGTGAACCGCATCGTCGGGTCGGGCGACCGGCTGAGCGGGTCGATCATCGAGGCCGCGGCGTACGAGCAGGTCATGAACATCCTGCTGGCGATCACCACCGGGCTGCTCGCCGTTGCGGTGCTGATTGCGCTGATCGGCGTGGGCAACACGCTGGGCCTGTCGGTGATGGAGCGCAGGCGTGAGTCGGCGCTGCTCCGGGCGCTCGGCCTCCAGGCGCGCTCGCTGCGGGTGATGCTGCTGATCGAGGCGGTGCAGGTGGCTGTGGTCGGGATCGTGGTCGGCGTGGTGGCGGGCACGTTCTTCGGGTGGCTGGCGGTGACAGCGGTCGGACGCAGCGGTGGCTTCGACAGCATCCGGTTCGCCGTCGACGTGCCCGTGACCGCCGGCATGGTGGCGATCGCGGTGCTGGCTGCGGCGCTGGCGTCCGTGCTGCCCGGCCGACGCGCCGCGAGGGCTGCCCCTTCGGAAATGCTGGCCGACATCTGAGCTCGGGGGTGGACCGGGTTCGGAACCGTCCCCAATCCGGTCCGGACCGAGTTGGGGACGGTTCCGAACCCGGTCCACGTACGATGACCGGATGCCGACACTTCCGCAGGGTTCCTGGTTGTCCGGACGCTTCGTGCGGCTCGGTCCGGTGGTCGAGGCCGACCTCCCGGCGCTGGCCGGTATCCTCGCCGAGCCGGCCGTGTACGGCCAGGGCTACGTGATGCACCATCGGCCGACGTCCGCCGACGAGGCGCTCGAGATGGCGCGCGTCCGCTACCTCGACCCGCCCGCCTGCGACGGCGACGGGCGCGGGCGCGTCGCTTACGCCGTCCGGTTGCTGGAGGACTCTCCGCTGGGCGCGGCGGGCGAGGTCGTCGGCACGACGTCGCTGGGCGAGGCGTACCTCGCGCACGAACGGCTGCACCTCGGCTGGACGCTGTACCACCCGCGCGTGTGGGGCACGCCGGTGAACCCGGAGACCAAGTACCTGCTGCTGCGGCACTGCTTCGAGGACCTCGGCTATGGCAGGGTGAAGATCCAGACGGACGCGCTGAACTCCCGTTCGGTGGCCGCGATCGCGGGGCTCGGCGCCACGCGCGAGGGCGTCCTGCGTCGGCACACGCGCCGCGAGGACGGCAGCTTCCGCGACACCGTTGTGTTCAGCGTCCTCGCCGACGACTGGCCCACCGTGAGCGAGCGCCTCCTCGCACGCCTGCGCTGACCCGCTCCCCCTGTTCGCGTCCCGGCCGTGTTCCCGCACGGTCGCGGTTCGGGGAGTTTCGGGGACGGTTCCCTTCCCGTTCAGCCGGGTCGGGGACGGATCCTGGGGAGTTTCCGGGGACGGTTCCCTTCCCGTTCAGCCGGGTAGGGGACGGTTCCCTTCCCGTTCGGGTGGTGCGTCCCCGTTTCCGTTCGCTGCCCTTCCTTCCCTTGTCAGCGGCTGAACGGGAAAGGAACCGTCCCCATTTCCGTTC
>PHEV01000251.1 GCA_002843035.1 Actinobacteria bacterium HGW-Actinobacteria-5
GGCGGCGACCCTCGAAACGGCGGGACGCGGCTGCGGGTCGAGGGTGGCGACCGCGTCGGCGTGGGCGGCGAGGGCCAGCCGATGGTGGGCCAACGCCGACTCCGTCCGTCCGGCGGCCCAGCGGCACTCCGCCGTGAGCAGGTGGGTGGCCACCGCGAGGTAGGCGGGGGGCTGCGGCAGTTCGTGCAGGCGCAGCTCGGCGGCATCGGCGTGCGCGTTGGCGAGGGCGGGATCGGTGCCGACCAGGGCCCGTGCCCTGGCCACGAGCGACCAGATCACCACAGCGTCGGGAAGGTGGCTGGCGAGCGGCAGCCGGGACACCTGCGCTCGCCAGGCGTCCAGCCCGTCGAGGGTGCGTCCGGCCGCATCGGTCTGGCCGAGGCCCGCCTGCACCGCGGCGAGCTGCGCGGTGGCCGTGAAGTAGCGGACGGCGTCGGGCACCGAGGCGTAGGGGCCGGTCGGTCCGCGCGAGGCGAGGATGCGGGCGGCGACCACCACCGAGTCGGGGGCGTCGGCGGCGGCCTCGGTGAAGTCCCAGGCCAGCAGGCGGTTCGCGGTCAGCTCGACCAGCGCGTCGGCGAGATCGTCGGTGCGCTGCGGATCCGAGGTCGCGGCCACGCGCAGCCGCTTCACTGCGGACGCCAGCTCCCTGCGTCCGTTCTCCCGGGTCTCCAGAGTCATCGGTCCTCCCTGCCTCAAGCATGGCCTATGCCACCGCATCCCCCGGCGCGGCATCCCGGCGAGAGCCGGACCGGTCGGCTCAGGGTGGTCCCGGGGATCGACCCGGTGGGCATCGCCTCCGCGCGGGCGTAGCGTCTCCCGCGGAGGTGTTGCCATGTCCGAGTGGGAGAACCTGCCCGCGCCCCAGCCCGATCGCAGGCCGGCGCCGGTGGCCGCGTCGTGGGCCGGATTCAGCGCCGACCCTCGGATCCCGGACAACCAGCACCTGCGGGCCTCGGACGCGGACCGTGACTTCGCGACCGCCCTGATCGAGCAGGCCAGGGCCGCCGGGCGCCTGGACCCGTCGGAGTACTCCGAGCGGGCCGCGCAGGCCGTGCGCTCGCGCACGCTGGGCGAACTCGCCCCGCTCGTGTCGGACCTGATGCTCGCGAACGCCGCCCAGGGCGCGGTGCAGCGCACCCGGAACCGGTTCGCGCGGGCTGGTATCACCGGCTGGATCGGGCTCGCCGTACTGTTCAACGCGATCTGGCTGATGACCGTCATGACCACCGGGCACGTGCTCTACTACTGGCCGATGTGGCCGATGGTCGGCACCGGCATTCCCGTGCTGATGACGCTGCTGTGGGGCGGCTCGGCGGAGGATGGTGGGCCCCGGGACGCGCACCGCGAGGCGCACGACCAGCGCCGGGCCGCCCGGCACGCCCGGCGGGCCGAGCGGCACGCACTGCGTCACGGCGGGACCATCGCGTTGCCTCCGGCGTCGGCTCCGCCGCAACTGCCGCCTCCGGACAACGACCTGCGCTGAGCGCGGTCAGCCGGTGATGCGGCCCGGTCCCTCCCGGTGGAGCCGGGACTGAAACGCCCGCAGGGCCCTTGCGCAGATGTGCTTGCATGTCACCCATGGAGGTCACCAGGCTGCCCGGACTCGTCGTCCGCGCGATCGCGGTCGGCGGCATGGACAACAACGTCTACCTGCTCACCGCGGCCGGGGGCGACCAGTTGCTGATCGACGCCGCCGCCGAGCCGGAGGCGATCGAGGCGCTGCTCACGTCCGCCGCCGACGATGCGGACGCCCCGCACCTGCGGTACCTGCTCACCACGCACTCCCACCACGATCACATCGGAGCTCTCGCCGCGGTGGCGCCCGCCCATCCCGGGACGGAAACGCTCGCCGGCGACGCGGACGCCGACGCGATCACCGCGGCCACCGGCGTCCCGATCACGCGGCGGCTGCAGCACGGGGACACCATCGCGCTCGGCGACGTGACCCTCGACGTGATCGGGTTGCGCGGCCACACCCCCGGCTCGGTCGCCATCGCCTGCACCCTGCCCGGCGTGCCCACCCAGGTGTTCACCGGTGATTCGCTGTTCCCCGGGGGCGTCGGCAACACCGGACGCGACCCGCAGCGCTTCGGCAGCCTGTTCAGCGACGTGGTCTCGCGGCTCTTCGAGCGCTACCGCGGCGACGATGCGGTGGTCCGGCCGGGCCACGGGAAACCGACCACGCTCGGTGCGGAGCGTCCGCACCTGGCCGAGTGGGAGGCCCGCGGCTGGTGAATCAGCCGTCCGCCTCGTCGCGGGGGGTGTACATCCGGCAGATGGTCCAGCTGGACAGGCACACCGCACCGGACACCCAGACCAGCCAGGTGATGGCCGTGCCGAGCGTAGAGGCGGTGTCCAGGGAGTTGCCCTGGAAGAGCAGGAAGACCAGGGCCGCGGCGAAGATCACCCCGGCGGCGATCCGCGCCACATTGAAGGCGTGATAGACGCTCGCCCTCATCGGAGTCCGTCGCGGTTGCCTCGGATCAGTCATCCGGCCTCGTCCTTCCGCCCTGCTGCGTGCCTGCACGGCACTCTACGGGTTCCCTCGACGGACCGGCGTCAGCCGCGGCGTCCGAACAGGCGTCCGACCAGGTGCCAG
>PHEV01000252.1 GCA_002843035.1 Actinobacteria bacterium HGW-Actinobacteria-5
CGCAGGCTCGTCGGCAGCCCGTGGAAGGCACGGAAGTACAGCGAGGCGGTGTCGAACAGCATCAGTCGGGGCTCGGCCATCGCCCCATGCTGCCGCACCTGCACGACCAGGGCCAGCTGCCTGTCCCTAGAATCGCAGCCGTGGCTGCACCAGCAGCGGACGTCGGTCCGGAAGAGAGAGTCGTCAACGACGGCCCGGTGACGGTGACCGTGCCCGCCGGATGGCAGTGCGAGACCGACGTGTGGTGGGACGAGGACGTGTTCAACGCCGACATCGCAACCGCATGCGCGGTTCGGCCCGGCACTGACTGGTTCACCCGTTCCGTGCTCGTTCTCGGCAGCCTCGACGCCGGGTGTCCACCCGAAACCCTCGCGCATATCCTCCTTCGCGGGGCTGCCGCCGACCATGGTGTGTTTCTGGAGAACCCGCTCCCCACCCACGAGAGCACGTTCGCCCTTCCGGGAGCCGATTCCGCCTACCGCCTCACGGCCACACTGTCCTCGATGGCGCCCGACGCCCCCGCGGCTCGCTTCGTCGTCATCGTGCTGGCCACCACCATTGACCACAGCCCGTTCTTCTGGGTCGACGGGAAGCCGGCCACCACCCGGCTCACGGCGCTCACGGTCCAGTGCCCTGCGAACGATGCCGACGCGCTGGCCGAGGCTGATCAGATCCTCGCGAGCCTGCAGGTGGCGTCCTGACCGGAGCCGCGCACGGGCTGGCTAAGCTGGGCGGGCTGTCGAAGGGAGGCCCGTGGTCGATTGGCTCGCCGCACGGCACTGGAGCCTGCGGGCGGCGATCGCGATCCTCACCGGGGTGGCGACCGCGCTCGGCTTCCAGCCGTACGGCTGGTGGCCGCTCGTACCGCTCGGCGTGGCCGGCCTGACCCTCGTCGTGCTGGCGGCGCGTCGGGTCCGCGGTGCCACCGGACTGGGCTTCGCCTGGGGAGTCGGCTTCCTCCTGCTCGGCATCGGATGGATGCAGGTCATCTTCGTGCAGGCCATGCTCGGTCTGGTGCTGGTCGAGGCGCTCTTCTACGCGCTGCTCGGTGCGTTGTTGAAGGTGGCCGCCCGCACTCCCTGGTGGCCGCTGCTGGCCGCCGGCTGCTGGACGGCCATCGAGTTCACGTATTCCCGCTTCCCGTTCAACGGCTTCGGCTGGATGCGCCTGGGCTACGCGATGGTCGACTCCCCGCTGGCCTGGGTGCTGCCGCTGGTCGGGGTGGCGGGTCTCGGCTTCGTCACGGCACTGCTCGCGCAGGTCCTGGTCTGGCTGGTCACCGCCTTCTCCCGCCGCCGCGCCGTGGTCGCCTCCGCCGGCCTCGCCGCGATCGCCCTGCTGGCCGCGGGTGGCACCCTCGTCCCGGTCGGCACGCAGACCGGGACGGTGCAGGTCGGCTGGGTGCAGGGCGGCGCGCCGGGCGGGGGCGTCTACGGGATCGGCGAGGCTCGCACCACCTCCCGCAACCACCTCGCCGAGTCGGTGAAGTTGCGCGCGAAGATCGACGCCGGCGAGGTCGCGCGGCCCGACTTCGTCGTCCTCCCCGAGAACACGACCGACATGGACCCCTTCACCGACTCGCAGACCGGAGCCCTGGTCGCCGCCATGTCCGCGCAGCTCGACCTGCCCATGCTGCTCGGGGTGATCCTCGACGGACCCGGTGTGGACGAGCGGCAGACCGCGTCGCTGTGGTGGGAGCCGGGCAAGGGCGAGACCGCGCGCTACATCAAGCGTGGCATCGTCCCGTTCGGCGAGTGGGTGCCGCTGCGCTCGCTGCTGCTTCCGCTGATCCCCGAACTGGCGTTCGTCGGGGCACAGTCGATCCCGGGGACGCAGCCGGGCGCCCTGCCCGTCACCCTGCCGGACGGGCGTCCGCTCACCCTCGGCATCATGATCTGCTACGACCTCGTCTACGACGACTTCGCCTACGACACCGTCCGCTACGGCGGCCAGGTGCTCCTCGTGCAGTCCAGCAACGCCATGTACCAAGGGACCGGCCAGATCGAGCAGCAGTTCGCCATCACCCGGGCCCGGGCGATGGAGCTTCGTCGCGATGTCCTCGTGGTCACCACCAGCGGGGTCAGCGGCCTGATCGACGCCGACGGGTCGGTCGCCTTCACCGCCCCGGACCATGTCGGGGCGTCCGGCGTGGTGGCGCTGGCCGAGCGCTCCGGCCTGACGCCGGCCACCTGGCTGGCCTCGCCGCTGGAACTGGCGATCACGATTCTCGCCGGGCTCGCCCTCGTGGCGTCCCTGCGATACGGCAGAATGGGCGCCGACCGAATCCGGAACGGGAGAAGCGAATGACCGACCCGGCAGCCCCGCTCGAGCGGGTGCTCGTCATCATCCCCACCTACAACGAGTCGGAGAACCTCCGTCCGATCACGGCCCGGATCCGCGCAGCGGTCCCCGCTGCGCACATCCTGGTGGCGGACGACAACTCGCCCGACGGCACCGGCGCGATCGCCGACGAGCTCGCCGCAGCGGACGACCACGTCCACGTCCTGCACCGCAAGGGCAAGGAGGGGCTCGGGGCGGCCTACATCGCCGGCTTCCGGTGGGGTCTCGCCGAGGGCTACCAGGTGCTGGTCGAGCA
>PHEV01000253.1 GCA_002843035.1 Actinobacteria bacterium HGW-Actinobacteria-5
AGGAGCAGCAGCCATCCCGGGCCGACCCAGGTGGTGAACGGCGTCCGCACCAGCCACTCCGAGGGAAGGTTCCAGGTGTCGGTGATCAGTCCGATCCCGCCGTAGCCGGCCTGGTAAGCCACAAACAGCTCGACCCCGGCGAGCGTCCATGCCTGCCACGTGCGGGTGTGGCGGGTGATCGGCGCTTCCGTCGTGACGCTCATCTCCACCTCTCTGTGGCGGCGCGGACCCCGCGTGGCCGGCCGCGCCCGGCCAGGGGCGCTCGCCCATCGCGGCAGGTCGATTATTGCGCTCCCGACCCGGTCCCGCGGGCGATTCGCCAAGGCCCGGATCCGATCACTGCTTGCGCAATCCAACGGTGTTGGATAACCTCTATCCAACACCGTTGGACAAAGGAGCGGAGATGTCGCCCCGCCACCCCGGACGAGACAGCCTGACCGTGAACCAGATCGTCACCGCGGCACTCGCGCTGATCGACGAGACCGGGCTGGACGGCCACAGCATGCGCAGCCTGGGCAGCCGGCTCGGGGTCGACCCGAGCACGCTGTACTACCACGTGCAGAGCAAGGACGCGCTGCACAGCCTGATCGTCGACGAGATCATGTCGGGCATCGACCTCTCTGCCGACGATCCGTCCGAACCGACCGCGGTGCGGCTGTTCGCCGCGGCGATCGCCTTCCGTCGCGCGCTCCTGGTCCACCCGCGTGCGCTGCCGCTGCTTGCTGCGCGCTCCATGCGGACGACGGCCCAGTTGGCCTCCATCGAGGTGATCCTCGGCATCCTCTACGACGCGGGCTTCTCGACCGTCGAGGCGCTGCTCGCGGTGGACGGGCTCGGGCAGACCGTGATCGGCATGACCAGCATCCACACCGCCCACCTCACGGGCCCCCACGCCGGCACCGAACCCTTCGCCGACCTGCCCGTGGAGGACTTCCCCCACCTGCGTCGCCTCCTCGCCGAGGGCAGCTACCTGGGCCAGGAAGCCGAATTCGAAGCCACCGTCCGCGCCCTGGTCAACGGCCTGATCGCCGGTCATGACGCAGGGACGCTCGTTCCTCCGCCCGCCTCCCCATCCCCCTCCACGCACCAGTGAACCCGGATCCCACCATGCTCCAGACCCTGAAGAACCGTGACTACCGCTACCTGTGGCTGGGCCAGGCGGTCAGCCACCTCGGCGACCAGTTCCACCTGGTCGCCCTGCCCTGGCTCGTCCTCGCCCTCACGGGCGACCCGCTGCAACTGGGCCTGGTGCTCGCCATGGCTGGACTGCCACGGGCCGTCCTGATGCTCGTCGGCGGCGCGGTAGCGGACCGCATCTCGCCGCGACTGCTCATGCTCGGCGCCGACCTGGTCCGGCTGGCGATCACCGTGCTCATCGTGGTCGCCGTCGCGGCCGACCAGGTGCAGCTGTGGATGGTCTACGCACTGGCGATCGCCTTCGGCACCATCTCGGGCTTCTTCCTGCCCGCGGCCGAGGCCACGCTCCCCCGCGTCCTGCGGGAGGAGGAGCTCGCCGGAGGCAACTCGCTGATGATGATCGCAGACCAGGCCGCGCAGTTCTTCGGTCCGGCGTTGGCGGGCACCGTGATCGCGCTCATGGCGCGCGGGCAGGTCGGGCAGAGCGGAACCATGACGGGCATCGCGGTTGCCTTCGGGGTGGATGCATTCACCTTCGCCGTCGGCGCGGTCACACTGTGGCGAATGCGTCCGCTGAAAGGCTTCGGCTCCGAGCACCATCCGCTCCACGACGTCGCTGAGGGCCTCCGCTTCGTGTGGCGCCACGACAGCATCCGGATCATGGTGATCATCATCGCCCTGGCGAATTTCCTGCTCACCGGGCCGCTCCTGGTGGGGCTGCCGGTGCTGGCGTCCACCCGGTTCAGCGAAGGCGCGGCCGCCTTCGGCATGATCCTGTCCGGCTACGCCCTCGGCAACTTGATCGGGATGGGAATCGCCGGGTCCACGCGTCCGAGCACCCGCGTGATCGGCTGGGTCGGCGTGGCCATCTTCCCCCTGCTCGGGATCGTCTACTCCACCCTCGCCCTTGCGGGCTCCACCTGGGTGTCCGTCCTGGTGATGGTGATCGGTGGCGTCGCCAACGGGTACCTCGCGATCACCGTGATCACGATGCTGCAGCGGATGTCGCCCCGCCACCTCGTCGGACGGGTGATGGCACTGCTGATGCTGTCCATGTACGGCCTCGCGCCCGTCTCGCAGGTGGTCGCGGGCGCCATCCTGCAGCTGTCGGTCACCTGGCTCTTCCTCGGTGCCGCGATCGGCCTGCTGGTTCCCGGAGTGCTCGCGTTGCGCCACCGCACGATGTGGGACTTCACTCCGGTGACCGGCTCCGGGCCGATCCAGGAAGGCGACGCCGAACGCGTCGCTGTCGCCGGGTAACCACACCCGGACGAGGCCGGCTGGCCCGGGCTCGCGAGGCGGAAACAGACCCCCTATGGGCGACAGCGGAGCACCCCCTCGCTGCGAGAGGATTGGTCCGTTCCTCAAGCCCCCCGAGGAGATCATGAGCACCGCACGCCACCTGGTGCCCGCCAGGCCCACGGGGCCCGTTCAGGCTGCGAGCCTGCGATGAGCCCCA
>PHEV01000055.1 GCA_002843035.1 Actinobacteria bacterium HGW-Actinobacteria-5
ACGCCGAAGCGGCCCTCGAGCACGTCCCGCCGCAACCCGATGACGGCCTTCACACCAACGGCGATGTCCCGGTGGCGCGGTGCGCCGCGCAGGCCGATGCTGCGGGCGAGGAACGAGTTCACGCCATCGGCCGCGACCACGACACGGCAACGCAGTTCGTCCTCGCCGGCGCCGATGCCGACCACCTTTGTGGACGGCCCCTCTCCTTCGGTGAGCAGCCGGTCGACCAGCACGCCGGGCATCAGCATGGCGCCGGCAGTCTCGGCCTGCTCGCTCAGCCACGGGTCGAACTTCGCGCGCAGCACGGTTGCTGCACCCGAGCCCTCACCGAGGCGGGCGTCGCGGTAGTCGAGGCCGACCGAGCCGTCCGCAGTCAGGATGGAGACCACGTTGCGGGAGATCGTCCGCTCGACCGGAGCCGCGTCCAGCCAGCCGGGCAGGACGTCGTCGAGCACGCGTCCGTACAGCACGCCGCCGGACAGGTTCTTGGAGCCGGGCGCCGCGCCCCGCTCGACGAGGACGACCTGGTGGCCCGCCTTCGCCAGTTGCAGCGCGGCGATCGCCCCCGCCGGACCGGATCCGACCACGGCGACGTCGAAATCGACCTCGGACATCAGCTTCTCACCAGCAGGGCTCTGGTGAGCTCGGGGACGACCTGGTACAGGTCTCCGACGATGGTCCAGTCGGCCTGCGCCACGATCGGTGCCGTGGCGTCGGAGTTCACCGCCACGATCGTCCGTGCGTCCCGGACGCCGATCATGTGCTGGCCCTGGCCGGAGATGCCGACGGCCAGGTAGAGGGACGGCGCGATCCGCTGCCCGGAGATGCCCAGGTAGCTGCTGGTCGGCAACCAGCCCATGCCCTCCGCGATCGGACGGCTGCAAGCCAGCTCAGCGCCCAGGGCGGCCGCCAGCTCCTGCACCAGCGAGAGGTCGCCGGCGTCCTTGAGGCCGCGACCGACACCGACCACCCGCGCGGCGGACGCCAGGTCGCCGCCGGCGGCCGCCGGCGGTTCGGTGGAGACCCGGGCCACACTGGCGTCCGCCGCGGCCGGGGTCACGGTGCCCGCCGCGCTCCCCGGCTCGGGGACGGTGCGACCGTCGGCGACCAGGACGACCGGCCCGATGACGCCGACCTCCTCGGTCGCCAGGCCGCCGAGCAGCAAGTGGGTGACTCTCAGCCCGTCCCCGGACGGGATGGCGGCGATGACGTCGGCCAGCACCTCGGCGCCCGTGGCGGCGGCGACCGCGCCGGCCAACAGCCGGGAGTCGACGCCCATGCCCGCGACGACCGTCCCGGGGTCGGCGGCAACCACTCCGGCCACAGCCGAAGCGATCCCGGATGCGGGTACGGCAGAGGTGTCGAACCAGGTCACGGCGGGCACCCAGCCGGCCACCTGGTCGGCGAGTTCACGCGTCCCGGCGACCACCGCGGCGAGCGGGGACGGCAGCGCGCGAGCGAGGTCGAGGAGGCCGGACACCTTCGCGTCGTCGGCGACGATCAGCCATGTGGTCACAGCACACCTGCCTGGGAGAGTTCGTTGACGAGTTGGGCGACGGCCGCGGCCGGGGTGTCGGCCGCGATCACCCGTCCGCCCCGGGACGGGGGCTGGACCGGCGAGACCGAGATCGGGGTGACAGCGACGTTGTCGATCGAGGCGGAGACGTCGACCACCTGCACCGGCTTCTTGGCCGCCGCGAGGATGTCGCGCATGCCGGGCACGCGGGGCTTCACTGCGTCCGGGGCGACCTGGACGACCAGCGTCCCGTACGCCTGGAGTGTCTGGGTGCCGCCGGCGAACTTGGTCACGACCGTCGCCGGCTCGCCGAGGGTGACGCTTCGGACGTCGGCCAGCAGCGGACGGCCGAGCAGTCCTGCCACGACTCCGGGCACCATCCGGGTGCCGTGGTCGTTGGACGCGTCACCGAGGACGAGCGCAACCAGGTCGTCCATACCGGACGCCTGCGCGGCCAGCGCTTGCGCGACCGAGATCGTGGTGGGCGTAGCGTCCCGCACCACCACGACCTCGTCCGGGCCACGGGAGGCGACCGCTTTGGTCGCCAGGCCGGCGCTGACCGCTTCCGGGCCTACCCCCAGAGCCACCAGCCGGGCGCCTGCCTGATCGGCCAGACCGCGCGCGAACTCGATGGCCACGTGGTCGGAATCCGACAGCCCGACGGACGCCCGCGAGGCGTCCACCTGGCCACTCTCCGTGACCAACGTGCCCTGCGCGGAGGGCGCCCACTGGTAGGCGACCAGCACCGTCCCTGACATGTGTTTCTCCTTGTCGCGGCGGCCTCAGTGGCCGACGTACTCCGGCGCGCGCTGCTGCGCGGCGGCGATGTTGGTTTCCTTGAAGTCCGCCGAGAGGGCACCGAGGCAGAGATAGTCGCCCTCGACCTGGAAGTAGGTGTCCAGGGTGTAGTCGTGCAGCCGGTTGGAGATCTGCTTGACGTGACCGACACCGACCGGGCTCTTCGCCGCGATCTTCGCGGCCAGTTCCTGCGCCCGGGCCAGCGTCTGATCGGGCTCGACGACTTCCAGCACCATGCCGTACTCCAGCGCGGTGGCCGCGCCGATCGGCTCGCCGAGCATCGAGAGGTATTTCGCCTTCATCGGGCCGATCAGCCGCTGCAGCGCCCACAGCCCGCCGGTGTCCGGGGACAGCGAGTAGTTCACGAACAGCTCATGGAAGACCGCGTTCTTCGACGCGATCACCAGGTCGCTCGACAGCAGCAGGTTCGCGCCGCCGCCCAGGCACTGGCCGTCCGCGATCCCGATGATCGGGACGGGAATGGTGTACATCTTCTTGATCAGGCCAGCGATCTCGAACATCACCTGGCGGCCGGTGGGCAGGTCCTTGGCCAGCTTGGTGGCGATGATCGACAGGTCGCCGGGGCCGAAGGACACCGGCCCTTCGCCGCGCAGAATCGCCACCCGGATCTCGGGGTCCCAGTGGATCTGGTCGAGCGCAGCGCCCAGCTCGTCGATCAGCTGCTCGCCGAGCCGGTTCAGGTTCTCGGCGCTGTCGAGCGTGATCGTGGCTACATGGCCGTCCACCTCGACGGTGACGACGTGGTCGTACTTCTTCTCGTAGGGGTACATTCCTCGCTCCTTACCGTTGGACCAGAGCCGGGTGCGCGCCCGTGAGCAGGGACGCCACGCGTCCTCCGATCGCCGGGTTGTAGACCGGGTGGGTGAGAATCATGAACTGGTCGGCCTCAACGCCGGCGATGATGATCTCGACCGCCTCTGCGACCGGCAGGCCGTACGGCAGCGAACCTTTCACCACCGCCCAGCGCTTCTGGTAGTCCTCGCTTGCGTAGTACGGGTCGGATGGGTCGTACTCGTCGGGACGCCGGTAGGAGTTGCACTGGTCGAGATCAGTCTGGACGACGGCCGGGCAGACCGCGTGCGCGACCACCTTGGAGCCGATCTGCTGCAGCTGCAGATCGAGCACCTCGGTCAGGGACAGCGCGCCGAACTTGCTGGCCACGTAGGCCGGCGAGTTCTCGACGACCAGCAGGCCGGCGATGGACGCGGTGTCGACGATGTGGCATTCGGTGTTCTGCGCGATCATCCTCGGCACGAAGGCCCGGATGCCGTTGAGCAGGCCGAACAGGTTCACGTCCACCGTCCAGCGGAAGTCGGAAATGGGCGCCTCCCAGACGGTGCCGGCGCTGATCACGCCCGCGTTGTTGAAGAACAGGTCCACCCCGCCATAGGTGTCGAACGTGCTCGCCGCGAAGCCGTCCATCGCGACAGCGTCGCGGACGTCCAGTGCGACGCAGCTGACCTCCACCCCGGCGTCCGCGAGGTCGCCGGCGACCGTGGCGAGAGTGGCGCCGTCGACGTCAGCCAACGCCAGGTCGGCACCTGCGGCGCCGAACCGCCGGGCCAGTTCGGCCCCGATGCCGTGCGCGGCTCCGGTGATCGCGACGACTTTGCCTGTGTAGTCCTGCATGGTGGTTCTCCTTCGCTTCCTTGCGTGGGGGTGGGCCTCAGGCCCGTCCGGCCTTGATCAGGCCGGAGACGACATCAACCAGGGCCTCGACGGACGCGCCGCCGATGGCCATCACCTTTGCGTCGCGCCAGTAGCGCTCGACACCGGTGTCGACGATCGTGCCGACGCCGCCGTGCAGCTGGATGGCCTCGCGGCACACGTACTCCGACACCTCGGCACCCTTGATCTTCATCAGCCGGCACTTGGCCAGCTCGAGCTGGCCTGCGTCCCGCTGCGCGTAGGTGGAGTAGACCAGCGCTCGCAGCGACTCGATCTCGCCCCACATCTTCGCCAGCTTGTGCCGGGTGACCTGGAACCGGTCGAACATCGTGTGACCCTGCTGGATACGGGTCATCGAGTAGTCCAGGGCCATCTGGTAGGCACCCTCGGCGATGCCCAGGCTCACCGGACCGCAGGACAGGAACTCGGCCGATGCCGAGACGAACATGGCCTGCAGGCAGCCGCCCTCAGGGCCGACCAGGTTCTCGGCCGGGACATGGACGTCGTCGAAGTAGACCGAGCCGGTCGCCGAACCACGCCAACCGAGCTTGTGCTCGGCCTCGCCGACCTTCAGCCCTGGCGTGTCGGCGGGAACGACGAAGCAGGAGATGCCGGCCTTGGTGACCGGATCAACCTTGTCCGCGGTGACGGCGATGACCACGTAGTAGTCGGCCACCCCGACGTTGCAGATCAGACACTTGGCGCCGTTGATCACCCAGCCGTCGGCGTCGCGGACCGCGCGGGTGGTGAACTCGGCCTGGTTGTCGCCGCCCACCGGCTCGGTGGAGGCGCAGGCCAGGATCTTCTCACCGGTGGCGGCCGGGACCAGCCACTTCTGCTTCTGCTCCTCGGTGCCCAGCATCTGGATCAGGCCACCGGCGAGCAGGATGTGCGCGCCCATGGCGATGGTCAGCACCGGCATGGTCTTGGCGATCTCCTCCAGCACCAGGCCGCTGGACGTCTGGTCGATGCCCGTCCCGTTGTACTCGGCGGGAACGGTCAGGCCGATCAGGCCGAGCTCACCGGCCCGCTTGAACAGCTCCATGGGGAACTCGCTGGTCTTCTCGATGTGTGCCACCTGGGGCGCCACCTCGGTGCGGACGAACTCCTTCGTCGCGTCCAGGACGAGTTTCCGTTCGTCGGTGAGGTACCACATGCCGGCTCCTTTGCTTCGCGGTACCTCCGATCATTCGCCGGACGCGCGGGCGCCGTGCGGGCCGAAATGGTCACTCGGGGACGGTTCATGGTCGCGTCCGGACACGCACAACGGTTCGCCACTGGAGCTCACCTGAACCAATGGGGTCTGTCCCCCATCGTTCAGCTCAGTCGGCGGCGCGGTAGGCACCCGGGGATGAGCCGACCATCCGGGTGAAGAAGCGGCCGAAGTTGGCCGGGTCGTCGAAGCCGACGCGGCGTCCGATGGCCTGCACCGACAGGTCGGTGTGGGCCAGCAGGTCGCGGGCCGTCCTGGCACGGTAGGAGTCAACGAACTCCTTGGGGGTCTGGCCGAACGCGTCGATGCAGGCCCGGGCCAGGGTGCGGGTCGAACAGTGCAGGCCGGCGGCGTAGTCGTCCGTACTGCGAGACTCGGCGAAGTGGAGCTGGACCTGGTCGGCGAAGTCCTCGGCGAGTCGGTTCCAGTGGACGTCACGCTGCCGGTCGGGACGGATCTGGCCGAGCCGCAGCAGCATGGCCTGGATCAGGTGCGACAGGAGCAGCTCACCGCGGGCCAGACATGGGCCGGTGTCGGCGAAGGCGTAACGCCGGTACTGGCTCTGGAGCAGGTCGAAGCACTCGCTGATGTCGCCGAACTCCACCCCGTCCAGCTGCCAGCACTGGCCGTGGACGAGCTCGGCAGCGTCCCCACCCACCTCGTCCAGGAAACACAGCGCCACGCCGCTCACGTCGGGGAAGGGTGTGTGGACCTGCCCCGGTCGCAACCAGATCAGGGTCCCGGGACGCACGTACTGCACCTCGCCCTCGACCAGGAACGTGCCCTCACCGTCCGTGCAGAGGATCGCCTCGTGGAAGCCGCAACGCAGGGCTTCCAGGCCCCGGGAGTGCGCCCAGCAACCGTCCGGCCGATTCAGGGGCGATACGCAGAGGCCCAAGGCGTATCGATCCGGGTTCACCGGCTCCAGCCTGGCGACCTTCAACACCGACATCAGCCAGCCCCTCCCCCGTACGACGCTGCCGCGCCAATGCGGACAGACCAAGGTTCGCCACCAACTCTACGCACTGCCACCACTCGGTCACACCAATCGTGCAGCCGAAGGGGACTGAACTGGCGGCGGCGGAATCAGCGGTCTGGGGTGGCGCGGTCGCGCCGTTGCCGTGACCGTCTCCCAGCGCTGCTGTTGCCCGCGAGGCCACTCAGAGCCAGTCCGGACGCCGGCGCCTGGATCTGAGCCCGGTCTCGATCCGCGCACCGCGGGAAGCGACCCGGCGGCGGCCGCCCTTCCGCCACTGATCGCGGGGCCGGACCCACAGACCCGGCGCCGAACTACCGCCCCGCCAAGTCACCAGCTTGGGGCCAGAATGTCGAGCGAGGCCCCTTGCCAGACTCAGTTCCCGCCGACGGACCGCGACGGCTGGACACGAACTGGACACCGTTTGCGTGTTCGATCTGTGTCCAGGACGTTTCTCGCGCCATCAGCAAAACGAAACCCCCTGCCAGAGTTGCCTCTGACAAGGGGTTCCACCTTGTAGCCCCGACGGGATTCGAACCCGCGCTACCGCCTTGAGAGTTCAACCCGGGCATCGTGCACGCCGTTTCACGGCGCCCTGGACGCTCCGCTGAGCGTGAACCGCAACCTCCACAACCCCCACAACAGCCACGACCACGCGCGAACTGTGTCCAAAGTGTGTTCACTCGGCAACAATGCCGAGTCGTGCGAGGCGCCCTGCGCTCAGGCGCGGCGACGAGTTCGGATCAGAAGCAGGCCGCCGCCGACCAGCAGCAGGCCGAGTAGGCCGGCTCCGGTGGCGATGCCGCCTGTGTAGGCGAGGTTGTCGGTCGGGATCGTCCCGGTTGCGCTGTCGGTGGTGCCGCCCTCGACCGTGGCGGAGTTGGTGACGGTGCCGGACGCTCCGTCGACAAGCGTCGTGTGCAGGACGAAACCGACACTATCCCCGGCTGCGATCGCCTGGTCGTAGGTACAGGTCACCAGCTGACCCGTCGCGACACAGGTCCAGCCGTCGCCGGTCCAGCCGTCGTAGCGGAGCTTGCCGGGCAGCTCGTCGGTGACGAGTGCGCCACCGGGAGACTCGTTCGGGCCGTTGTTGGTGACCGTGATCGTCCAGTCGGCGTGGCTGGTCGAGATCGACTTCAGGTTCTTGTCGATGACGAGCTCGTACAGCGGGAGCACTGTGGCCGGATCGCGCGCGACGTTGTTGAACGGGTTGGTGTCCTCGGCGGGGCTGCTCACCGTGGCCGTGTTGGTGACCCCGGGGTATGCCTCAGGGCCGACCTCGACGACCAGCTCGAAGCTGGTGTTCCCGGTCACGACCAGCCCGGCCGCGCGGACGCAGGTGACGTCCTGCCCGCTGGCCGCACAGGTCCAGCCGTCGCCGATTCCGCTGACGAACGTGAGCCCTGTCGGCAGCGCGTCGTTCACCGTGATCGGGCCGGGATCGTCGGTGTTGCCGGCGTTGCTGACTCCGATCGTGTAGGTAGCCTGCTGACCCACCTGCATCGGTTCCGGCGTGTGTGACTTGGTGATTCCGAGGTCCACCTGCGGCGGGACGCTCACCGGGTCGGTCGAGGTGTTGTTGGCCGACACGGGGTCGGGCGTGGTGGTGTCCACCGTCGCGGTGTTGTCCACCCCCGGGAAGGCGGATGCGAGCACGTTGACCACCACCGTGATCGGCGCCGCACTCGCGCCGTTGTCCAGCGGGTCGTCCAGGTCGCAGCTGATGCTCTGGCCGGCGTTGGTGCAGGTCCATCCGGTGCCGGACGCGGAGACGTACTCCAGCCCGGCCGGAAGATCGTCGGAGACGCTCACCCCGCGCGCGGTCGACGGTCCGGCGTTGGTCACCTGCAGGGTGAACTCCAGGTGGTCACCGACCCGCACGCTGGACGCGTCATGGGTCTTGGTGATCGCCAGGTCGGCGCTGGTGGTGACCGGCACCGGGTCGCGGTCGGTGTTGTTGTCCGGGTCCGGATCGGTCGTGGGACTGGTCACGCTCGCGGTGTTGGTGAGCTGGCCGTCGACCAGCGTGTCCGGGTCCACGTCGGAGGCGATCTGGACGGTGAGCGCGAGTGCCGGCGCGTCGGTGTCGGCGAGGATCGTGGAGCCGCCACCCAGGGTGCAGGTGACCACCTGGCCAGACGGGTCCGGCGTGGCGGCCACGCACGTCCAGCCCGTGCCGGTGCTGCTCACGTACGTCATGCCGACCGGAAGGGTGTCGGTGACGACGACGTCTGCCGCGGCGTCCGACGGGCCGGCGTTGTGTACTGCGAGGTCGAAGGTGACCTGCTCGCCGGCCGCGCTCGCGCCACCGGTGTGCGACTTGGCGAGGCTCAGGTCTGCCTCGGTGTGCACCTGAATGGTCGCGGTGTCGGTGTTGTCGTCGGGGTCGTCACCCGGCGTGCTCGTGCTGACCGAGGCCGTGTTGGCGATCGAGGTGCCGTCCGCGACCCCGGAGCCGACTGTGGCGTGCACCCGGATCTCGTAGGTCGCACCGGCGGGTGGCAGTCGATCGGGTCGGCGTCGCCGCAGGTGACGGCGGAGTCAGCATCGATCCCGGTGTAGGCCAAGCCGGTCGGGAGGGCGTCGCTGATCCGGACGTTGTCGGCGTCCGACGGCCCGTCGTTGTGCACGGTCAGGGTGAAGGTGACGTTCTCGCCTGCTGCCAGTGAGGTCGGACTGGCCGACTTCGTGATGCTCACGTTTGCACGATCGGTCACCGTGACCGTGTCCGTGTCGGTGTTGTTGTCCGGGTCGGGGTCCGGAGCGGTTCCGGAGACGTTCGCCGAGTTGGTCAGGGCGTCCGGCCCGGCGTCCGGAGCCACGGCGACGGTCAGTGTGATCGGCGCGGACGCGCCCGCGGCGAGCGCCGCGGTATGGGTGCAGGTGACGTTCTGGCCGGCCGCCGAGCAGTTCCAGCCGCTACCGCTGCCGCTGACGTACGACATACCGGCGGGCAGGGTGTCGGTGACGGTCACCGGACCGGGCGAGTCGGACTCGCCGTGGTTCGTCACGGTGAGGGTGAAGGCCAGATTCTGTCCGGCGACGGCGTTGCCGCTGTGCGTCTTGGTGATGCCGAGGTCGACCCGGACGTTCACGCCGGTGGTGTCGGTGCTGGTGTTGTTACCCGGGTTCGGGTCGGTGGTGGGCGAACTCACCGTGGCGGTGTTGGTCACGTCACCGGTGTGAGCGGAGTCGATGTCGACAGGGATGCCGAACTCGGAGGGGTCGCCGACCCCCAGGCTGCCGCTCAGGGTGCAGGGAAGCAGGTTGCTGGCGTTTGCTGAGCAGTCCCACTCGGAGGAGTCGTCGGAGACGAAGGTGAGCTCTACCGGCAGCTGGTCACTCACCCGCACCGGAGAGGCCGCATTCGAAGGCCCGTTGTTGGTGACCGTGAAGTGGTAGGTGCCGGTGCTGCCCGGCACGAACTCGCCCCGGTGCACCTTGACGATGGCGAGGTCGGCCGAGGTGTGCACGGGATCGGTGACGGTGGCGGAGTTGTTGTTCGGGTTGGGGTCGGTCTCCGGACCGTCAACGGTCGCAGTGTTGACCACGTCCGCGGTGCGGCCTGCCGGAACACTCACGACGACCGTGATCTGCGGTGCCGCTTGACCGGACGTCAGCCCGGAGGCCCGCGTGCAGGTCACGGTGCCAGCGGCCTCGCTGCATGTCCAGCCCGTCCCGCTCGCGGAGACGTAACTCGTGGCTTCAGGGAGGTCGTCCGTGACCGTGATCGGCCCGGCCGAGTCGCTGGGCCCGTGGTTGGTCACGTCGAGGGTGTAGGTGGCGTCCTGACCCGCGACCACCGTCCCGCTGGTGTGCTTCGCGATGCCGAGGTCGACCGAGCGCGCAACGGTGTCAGTGACCGTGTCCGTGTTGTTGCTGAGGTCGGGGTCGTGGGTCGTCGAAGTGACGCTCGCCGAGTTGGTCAGCGTGGTGCCGTCGGCGGTGTCCGCCGGGATGGCCGCGGTGACGGTGATCGCCGGGAAGGTCGCGCCCGATGCCAGGGTGTCAGCCGGGTTCGTCCGGGCACAGGTCACCGTCGTGGTGCTCACGCTGCACGTCCAGCCGGTTCCGGTGGCGGTGACCGTGCCCAGGCCGGAGGGCAGGGTGTCGGTGACCGGGAACGGACCGACTGCGGTGTCCGGGCCGTTGTTGTGCACCGCGAGGGTGTAGGTCAGGTTCTGTCCCGCGATCGCCGTACCACTGGTCTTGGTGATCTGGACGTCGGCGGAGTCGATGTGAGTGGACGCGGTCGCCGGGCCCGCGTTGTACGGCCCGCTCGCGTTCGCACTGGCGCCAGTGAGGTCTTGCGCCGTCGTCGCCACGGTGTTCGTGTGCGCCACGCTCGCCCCGACACCGGGATCGGAGATCGCCTCAGGGTCCTTCGGCTTCGCCGCGAAGGTGATCACGATCGTGCGGTTGGTGCCCGTGGCCGGAATCGTGCCCAGGTCGGGCCAGGTGAGCACCTGGTGGCCGGACGCGTCGGTGCTCAGGGTCGGCTCGACCGGGTTCGCCGCTCCACCGGCGATCACCACGGTGGCCGACCCGGCGTCGTAGCTCCAGTTCGTCGGTAGCGTGTCGGTCGCGCTGGTGTGCAGGGCGTCCGCACCACCGTCGTTGGTCAGTGTGACGGTCCAGGTCTTGGGCTGGCCGAGGTAGGCCGGGCCCGTCGCCACGGACTTGGTCGGAGTGACGTGCGGGAACTGCGGGGTGACCACACGTGTCGCGGCGACTGGCGCATAGCTGGTCCGGCCGCCGCTGGCCAGTGACTCGTAGTGGGTGACCCGCGCGGTGTTGGTGCGGGTCGCGCTGGTCAGGGTGCTGCTGGGGGCGAGCTTCGCGGAGTAGGTGAAGCTCGTCGAGGCACTGACGGCGAGCGGTCCGGCGATCGGTCCCCAGGTGATGGTGCCGCCGCTGCCGTTCGCGTCCGCGCCGGTGATCGTTCCGCCGCCGGAGATCGTGGCCGGGTCGACGACCACTCCGGTGGGGACGGTGTCGGTGACGGTGTAGTTGTAGGCCGGGCTGAGGCTGGCCGTGGTGCGACCGTTGTTCCGGACGGTGAGGGTGTAGCCGAAGGTCTGGCCCGGCTCGACGGTGGTGTCGTTGACGGACTTGGCGATCGTCAGGCCCGGTTCCACCACGCGCACCGTCGCGGTGGCGTTGGTCGTGGTCGCGTCCCAGGTGTCCCCGGCGCTGCCGGGATCAGTTCCGTTGGTCTTGTTCCACACTGCGCGCGCGGTGTTGGTGCGATTGTTGCCGGCGTTGTTGCTGCCGACGTCGTTCATGGTGGCGCTGTAGGTGATCCGGATCGTCCGCACCTGGTCCGACGGGGCGAAATCGCTGGTCAACCAGCCGATCGTTGACCCGCTCGGCGCCAGTTCGGTGCCGGGGACGGCCGGGCTGCAGATCGTCGAATCCGCATTGGTGCAGGTGGTCGTGGCGGATCCCGTCACGTAGCTCATGCCGGTGGGCAGCGTGTCGAGCACGGCTGAGTCGTAGAACGCGGTGTTCTTCGGCAGGGTGACAGTGATCGTGAACGACCCGACCTGGCCGATCGTGAGGGTGGACTGCGCTGCCGTCTTGGTGATCGTCGAGCCCGCCACGCTGACAGTCGCGTTGGCCGTAGTGACGAGCACCTGTTCCAGCGGGTTGTCCGGAGCGAGCGGGTCGGTCTTGCCGTCGTCGAGGGTGCTGCCGCTGAGCGTAGCGGTGTTGGTGTACTGGTCACCGCCGGCAGGAACCGTGTTCACCACGGCGGTGTAGACGAGTGCGGTGTTCGTGCCGCCGGCGAGGCTGTTGATCCGCCAGGTGATGCGGGTGTAGCCGCTGGCGCAGCCGTTGGAGCCGTCACCGGCGATCACCGGGCCGACCGACGTGCCGGACGGGACCGCGGTGAATGTCCCGAAGCCCAGCTCGCCGGGGAGGCAGTCGATCACCCAGCTGTCATGCAGCGGCGGCCGGCCCGAGGCGTTGGACGCGGTAAGGGTGTAGGTGACCGTGTCGCCGCCGGTGGCCGAGCTCGGGCTGACCGTCTTGGCCAGGGTGGGTGCGGGGGTCACGATCGTGACGTTGCTGCTGGCTGTGCGCGGCGTGATCGCCGTGCCGCCGGTCGCGTCCGTGTCGCTGGTGAACGTGGCCGTGTTGGTGCGCACCGTGCCGTGCGTGTTGGACCCGTCGGTACCGATGCGCGCCGGGATCGTCACCTCGAACAACTGGTCGGTGTCGGTGTCGTTGGCGTAGGTGGTCCCGAAGCTGAGGGCTCCGGTGGTGTCGTCCAGCGTGACAGTATGCGTCGCGTCGACGCTCGGCAGGGGGTCGCCCGCCGGTGAGGTGCCGGTGGCGGAGAGCTTCGCGGTCGCCGGCCCGACGAAGACCACCCCGGTCGGAAGGGGATCGACCAGCTTGCCGTTGTAGACGCTGGTGTGCGCGGGGATCTTGACCCCGATCGTGTAGGTGAGCGTCTCGCCGACCACAGCCTGGGCAACCGTGTTGCCCGGCTCGGTGATATCGGTGAGGTTGGCCTTCGTGACCACCGCGTCCGGCACTACGACCGAGGATGCGTCGCTGGCCGCGGGCACATCCTCGTCCGTGGCGGGGACGTCGGCGCTGATGTTGTCGGCCGGGTTGTGGATCGCCGCTGGCGGGGTGCCGCCGTCGTCGATGTTCGTGGCCGAGGCGAAGGAGGCCACCGCTGCGGTGTTGTCGAACACGGTGCTCACGCTGACGTCGGCGGGGACCGCCATGGTGTACGTGAGCTTCCCGTACGCCTGCGGCGCGAGGCTGAACGAGGCGTCGAGCTGCCAGCGGATCACGCTGGAGGTCGTGTCGCCGCTGCTCAGGCCGGGACGTCCGGGCGCGCCGGCGTCGTAGCACGTGCCGGCGTTACTGACCGCGGTGATCGCGGAGCAGGTGATGCCCGCGGGGAGCACGTCCCAAACGTCCGGGGAGCTGATTGCGTCCGCGTTCACGTCACCGGACTGGGCCAGGTTCTGCAGGTCGAGCCGGAACGTGACCGCGTCACCGGCCCGAACCGTGGTGCCGTCCACGTTGCCGGGCGTCGACCCGCCGTCCACGACCGTGGAGTTCACTGCTTGCACGCCCTTGGTGAGGCCGATCGGCGGTGGCGGCCCTATCGGTATCGTTACCGAATCGCGCAGCGAATCGCTCTGGCCGTCGGTGCTGGTGTAGCGGAACTTCGCCAGGTTGTCCTTGTCCAGGGCTTTCGGGCTGGTCGTCGACTCGAGTGGGGCCGGCTCGTCCACGATCCCCGAGACGACGACACGGAACACCGTCCCCCGTGCGACGGTCAGCGGCGAACCCGAGCCGAGTGTCCAGGTGACGTAGCGGTCAGGGCTACCCGGGAAGCTGGATGCGATCAGGCTCCCGGGGGAGACCTCGTGGGAGCTCTCGTAACGGATGTTGGCCGGCAGGAAGTCGGTGAGCAGCGCGTTCCGGGTGTCCGCACCGGCGGGGAAACGCACCTCGAGCAGGAAGCAGACCCGATCCCCCTCGGTGAACGCGTCCTCCGGCCCCGCGACCGCGGCGGTGTAGTCGTTCACGTCGTCCGAGCACTGCATCGGGGTGGCGTTCTTCATCCGTAGCTTCGTCAGCTGGGGGGCATTGGCGGTGATCGTGGCGTGGGACTCGTCGGAGACCGCCACGGTGCCGGTGTCGGGTGAGTCGGTGTCGGTGCGCGGCTCGCTGGTGCCGGTGATCGCGGCATCGTTGGTGAAGGTGTCGCTGGCAGAGGTGGGACCCGAGGCGCCGTAGGTCTCCCGCATCAGCGCCTGGTAGGTGATCTCCAGGTGACCGTTGTGGGCGAGCGCTGTTGCGTCCGGGGTGAAGGTGACGCTGAACGAACCGTCCGCGTTCTCGGTGACGTCCGTGATTGTCGCGTTGGTGGGCCCGTGCCCGGCACGTCCTGCGCACTCCGCGAGGGATGTCCAGTTCGTGGCGTCGTCGATCGGGCACAGGCCGTCGGGGATTCGGTCGGTGACCACCAGGTCGCTGAGGTCGACGTACTCACTGGTATCGATGCTGAGGGTGTAGGTGGCCAGCTCGCCCTGGGTGAACGTCGTCGGCGTCACTGACTTGACCAGCCGCAGGTCCTCCGCAGTCACCGAGTGGGACGCCGAGTCCTCGACCGGTGCTCCCTCGAAGGCTCCACTCACCGTGGCCTCGTTGCGCAGTCCGATCTCGGTCGCGGTTTCGCGGGTGGATGCCCCGTTGTTGTTGTCGAGGTTCGCCGCCTGGTCGCCGGAGGACGCGCTCGGCTCGGTGCCCGACCAGGTCGTGGTGTTGGCGCGCTGCGGGATCCCCGCTGCGTAGTGGATCGTGTGGGTGGCGCCGGCGGCCAGGTCGCTCAGGTGCCAGACCACCTTCGTGTAGACGCCGGCCGGCTGCCCGGGCGGGTTCTCGACGGTCTCGACACTGTCCGGCTGGTCACACCCGGAGACGGCGGCGACCGTGTTCGAGGCGCCCGGATACTCCGGCGTGGTGCTGTTGAACGTCCCGCCGCCACAGCCGAGGAACTCCAGCCCCGCGGGCAGATAGTCGGTGACCACCAGGGACGACGTCGCTCCAACCCCGTTGTTGGTCACGGTGAGCCCGTACACCGTCTGATGGTCGTTCACTCCGCGCAGCAACTCGTTCTCCGGCGAGCCCTCCGACTTCGTCAGCCGGATCGCCGTGACCCTTGTCGTGTCCGCATCCGAACTGCTGACCACCTCGGTGCCGGGCAGCGGCTGCCCCTGACTGTCGAACTCGGGGACCTCCCGTGGATCGGAACTACTGAACGCACTGCCAGTGTTCGTCACCGACGAACCGATCGGGTACACATCCGGATCAACGCTGGCCCGGAAGGTCAGGGTACGAGTCGCGCCGGGAGTCAGATCAGACACGTTCGACCAGACGAGCACCTGATGGGTCACCGGCGGCGTGGTCGTGGCGTCGTCGGTGATCGTGATCACCTGCGGCTCGCCGTAGTTGGTCGGGGAGGTGGAGCCGGCCACATACCTCACTCCCACCGGCAACACGTCGGAGTAGGACAGGTTGTACTGCTCCACTCCGCTCCCGGAGGGATTCGTCGCAGCGAGGCGGTACTCGACCTGCCCGCCCAGAAGCACCGGACCCGAGGACGCCTTGTCCAGCGAGATCGTGCCCGCGGCGGCAGCCGGCGTCGGCGCCGCGACCACCACGCCCGTGAAAGCCAGGGCGAGCACGCACACCAGCCTCAGCAGCCGCGCACTCCGGCTGCGGGCAGCACGCGAATACGAGGGGGAACCGAGGGTGCGCATCCAGTCTCCAGTCGCTGCGACGCCAAGCGCCTGCAATGGGTTTCCTCAGGAGGTTATCGGGCACTCTCGCAAGCACGCCAATCCCGGACGCGTGAACCATCAAGGATCGGTCGAGGTACACGGTCAAGATCAGCCGACAACACCAAACGCCGCGCGAGTCAAACGACGTCGTGGCGCTCGGAATCGGAGCGTCGAGCCAATGGCCTCTTGATACGCGCCAACGTCGCGGCGGAAGGCCGGTCGCCTCGTCCCCGTCCAGCCCTGGTTACGGCTCCCCCGCGGTGCCCTGAATCGCCCCGGCCCGACCAACCTGCGGAACGGTCCATATGCCGGACTACCGCCCTGCCAGGTCAACAGCTCAGGGGCAGAACGTCGAGCGAAAACCCCTTGTCAGACGCAGGTCCCGCGACACGGTCTAGATCCGCTGGACACGAACTGGACACAGTTTGTGTGTCCAATCTGTGTCGAATAGCGTTTTGCACGTTTCCGGAGAGCCAAGAACCCCTTGCCAGAGTTGCCTCTGACAAGGGGTTTCACCTTGTAGCCCCGAGGGGATTCGAACCCCCGCTACCGCCTTGAGAGTTCAACCCGGGCACCGTGCACGCCGTTTCACGGCACTCTAGACACTGTGCTGAGCGTGAACCGCAACCTCCACAACCCCCACAACAGCCACGACCACGCGCGAACTGTGTCCAAAATGTGTTCCGCAAGATGAACTGACCGGAGATCGGCGCGGCGATCACCCGCTCGCGGCGGAGGCGAGACGGTTCACTCTGCTTGAGCTTGCCAGTGACCCGTTCGCTCCCGGGTCACGGGAGGCTCGTTGCTTCGCGGACGGTCTGGGAGGAGCGTTTGACCACAAGGCATTCGATGGAAGGAGAGGGATGCGGCGCCGGGTTGTCTTCTTGGTGACGGCTCTGGTGATCGTCGGGTGTGCACCGACGGCACCGGTGCCGGGTGCGGGCCCGTCGGTTGAGCCCGTCGCGATTAGCCCGCAGGTTCTGGGGACATTGATCGAGCAGCACTTCGGGGCTGCGTACGCGCTCGCCGGATCCGACAGCGGCCGGCTTGCAGTGCGTCCCACTGAATGGATGCAGGGGATCACGGCGACGGCGTATTACCGGGCGAGGCCGGGGATCCCCGAGCGGGCGGTGACGGTGACGTTCTCCCCGCAGCCTGCCGGGCGCATCGACTGTCCGCCAGCGACCTGTGTGGAGCGGAACGGGACCTACGTCCGCACCCCCAGAACTGGCACTCCTGACGTTGTCTCCCCGCGCGAGACGGGCCTGGTTCAAGTCCAATTCGACCCGACAGGCTGGACCGAGGAGTTGCTGACCCGGGCGGTCGCGCTGGCGGCGGACCCCCGAATCGTGCCGCTGACCGACGCTGGGCTGGCCGAGACGGCAGCAGCGAACTCGCGCTGGCGTACCGACGATCTGGACTGTAGCGGCGCTCATGCTGCAGGAGTCGTTCCGCTGCCTGCGATGTCAGGATCGGTTGAGCCGCCGACTCCTCAATCGCTCGCCGCAGTGATCGCCAGCCACATCGCCACCGGATGCGTCGGCGGCCGGACCGAAGATGGTCTTGTTGAGGCGACGGCGTATCTCGGAACCGACACCGAGCGGATCAGCCTCGCCGTCACCGACCAAGAACCCCGCTGCGACCAACTCGACTCCTGCCATACCCGGGACCACATCAGGATCGGCTGGGCTCTCGACGTCGAGGACGGCTACCCGGCCATGGTCCGCCTGGTGCGACGAAGCACCGACGGCTACTGGATCGTCGTCGAGCAACACAGCCTCATCGCCGCCACCGAAGAACACCGCTTCCCGATACCACTCGACAGCCTGCTCGACCTGGTCAAGGACCAGCGAATCGCCCCCAGAGTCGACGCTGCCCTGAACCAGGCCGGCGATACACTCCCACTCCGGTGGCGACTCGTCCCCCACACCCTGGAATGACCCCAATCCGAAACAGTCCTGCGCCCAAGCCGGTGCAAGAGGGCCTTGGAGGGTGAACTCGCCGGCCACTCCGGGACAGTCCCGCCGAGTTGTCAGTGGGGTGCGGTTGGAGCCGGTCAGCGCTGCATGGATGGGGAGCGATCGCCAGGAACGCCGTTGTGGCCACCGGCATCGACATTTGCGTTCGGTTGGAGCGCGGCGCTCGTGGAGTGCTTGCGTGTCGGACTGCGAGCGGGACGGACCCGGTCCTGCGCGGGGCCGTCGTCTGCTGGGGTGATTCAGGGCTTCTTCGCCAACTCCTCGGCGAACATCACGAGGATGCCACTGGGGCCGCGGAGGTAAGTGAGCTTGTAGACGTCCTTATAGGTGGCCACACCGCGAAGCGGGTGGTAGCCGTGCCTTGCGGCGGTCCGCAGGGTCTCGTCGATGTCGTCGACGGAGAAGGCGACGCGGTGCATCCCGATCTCGTTGGGACGGGTGGGGCTCGTCTGGATGGCCTCGGGATGGATGTACTCGAAGAACTCGAGGCGACCCTGACCGTCTGGTGTCTGGAGTACCGCGATCTTGGCGTGGTTGCCGTCCAGGCCAACAGCTGTGTCTGCCCACTCCCCGCTGATCGTGTCACGGCCGACGAGGGTCAGGCCGAGGTCGGTGAAGAAGGAGATCGCTTCTTCGATGTCGCGCACGGCAATGCCGACGTTGTCGAGTTTGATGGACATGCGCTGAATCTACCCAGCCAGCGCCGAGCGGCCCAGATGCCTTCGGGCTCGCCCTCCTGCAGCGACAGCCACTCTCTTGGATACGCGACCGGCCGGTCGCGCGACTTCGCCGGGCGGACTACACCGTCGCGCCGCGCGCAGTGACCGTGCGATCGTTTGGCGCGGTGTTCGATCCGTGGCAATGCATCGCGGTGATGGTCGTGCTGTGCGCGGCAACTCGGGAGGTCGTGGACGATCCCCAACCTGGGCCTATCGAAATCGAGTTCCCCGATGCCGACGGGCGCATCGGTTCGTCGAGAAGGGTTCGTCTGATCATGCAGACGCCGCCCAAGTCCACTGGCCACGTACCCGGTCGAAGTACAGATCGGATGCGGCCGCATCACAAGGACTCTGGGACCGCGCGATGGTGTCCTACCCATGAACTGACCTGACTCTGCGGGCAGCCTCGCCGCGAGAGGACGCTCGGCCGCCTGCCCGGCCTACCGGCGGAGCGCTTCATTGGAGCGGGTCGCGGTGCACGGGTGCGTCCGCACCTATGGCCGTCAATACCGGTCGAACTTTGACCCCTTATCGCCGGCGACACAGGGTCAGTATTCAACCGGCGTCGACAATGGCGACAAGGACTTGGTGGAGGAGTTCCGCAGCCTGCTGCAACACAGAAACGCCGGCAGGCTAGAGAGCGACGGCGATCGCGGCGATCGCGGCGACTCCCGCCTCGTTGGCCTTGGCCTTTCCTCCTCCGTGAGCCGGACGACATGGCTGCGCGCATCCGCGGTGCCTGCTTCGCGTTCGATCAGTTCATCGTCCTGCAATCTGCGGAGGATGTTGCTGAGGCCTCCTGTGGTGAGCGGCAGCCGCGAGGAGAGCTCGCGGGGACGGGCACCTTCGTAGCCGCGCTCTACCAGCGCTCCAGCGTCAAGCCAGCCATGCCATGGTGACCAGCATCCAGAGTCGTTCTCGGATGCCGTGGCCGGCGCGCACGCGGAAGGAGCTCGGCAACGCGGACCCAGGGCGAGCGACCAATCAAGCAGCACGTACTCCGAGATCGTCCGCCCCACCGGCGAGAGCCCCGGCCCAACGTGAAGAACCGCGGGCTGACGAACGCAACCATTGCCGCAGGCAATCCCGCCGCCACCACGCAGAAGACCACCGCCAACCCCACGCGGAGCGCCGTCGAAACCGACCAGAATTCGAGCGTCGTCGTCCGACCTGGGGACTCCATCATCGGATGCCATCGCCTGTCCCTGCAGCTGTCGGTGCCAGAGTCCTCCGGAGAACCCGTCACCCTGCCTGACGGACCGGTCTGTCGGGTAGCCTGAGCCGGGTGGGTGTCTCGTCCTTGCGAGGGTTCGCGCGAGAGCGGATCCTCGATACCGCGTTCGGACTGTTCTATGCCCATGGCATTCGGGCGGTCGGTGTAGATCGCGTGATCGCGGAGTCGGGGGTGGCGAAGGCGACCCTGTATGCGCATTTCCCGACCAAAGACGACCTGGTGCTGGCCTATCTGGACCGGGTCGATGAGGTGTGGACGGGACAGTTGAGGGCTGCGGCGTCCGCGGCCGGTCCGGACCCGGCCGAGCAGCTGGTCGGGTTGTTCGATGCGCTCGAGACCGCGTGCCGCAGGGACGGGTACCGGGGGTGCGGGTTCATCAACGCCGCGGCCGAGTCCGAGCCCGGCTCGAGGATCCACGAGCGCACGATCGCACACAAGGACGCCGTCCGCGGCTGGGTGAGGGATCTCGCCGCCGCCGCCGGCGCAACGGATCCGGAGGGGCTGGCTCGAGCGCTCACTCTCGTTCTGGACGGAGGGTTGGCGAGCGGCTCGATCGATGGGCGTCCAGACGCGCCAGCGGTCGCCCGGCGCGCGGCCCGCGCCCTGGTCGAGGCGAGCCTGTCCCGGCCAGACGCCGTGTAGCACGGCAAGCCCGGCGCGCCACCGTCCCCGGCCTCCCGCGGCATGGCGCCGAGGCGTGCCCGTGATCCGGGGCCGCCATCGGTGCGGCGGAGACGGCGGCCGCAGCTAGTGGTAGACAGATCTGTCTGGTACGGTCTCCGCATAGCGGTAGACAGATCTGTCTACCTTCGAGAGGAGCAGCCATGCGCATTGCCGTACTCGGTACCGGGATGGTCGGACGAACCATCTCGGCTCGACTGTCCGAGCTCGGACACGAGGTCAGGGTGGGCACCCGCGACCCGCAGACGACCCTCGCCCGTTCCGAGGTCGACCAGATGGGCAACCAGCCGTTCAGCACCTGGGCGGCGGCCCATCCTGGCGTCGGGGTGTCGTCGTTCACGGACGCGGCACTCGGGGCCGAACTGGTCGTCAACGCCACCAACGGGGCCGCAGCGCTCGAGGTGCTCTCGTTGGCGGGCGAGGAGAACCTGGCCGGCAAGGTGCTGATCGACATCTCCAACCCGCTCGACTTCAGCCACGGCATGCCGCCAACACTGTTCGTCAAGGACACCGACTCCCTCGGCGAACAGGTGCAACGCAGGTTCCCCACCGCCCGGGTGGTCAAGACCCTGAACACCCTCAACGCCAACCTGATGGCCCATCCCGACAGCCTTCCCGAGCCCACGACAGTTTTCGTCTCCGGAGACGACCCCGACGCCAAGACCATCGTGGTCAGCCTGCTGAACAGCTTCGGCCACACCGACGTGATCGACCTCGGCGGGATCGAGACCGCCCGCGGCACCGAGATGTGGCTCCCCCTGTGGCTGCGTCTGATGGGCACACTCGGCACCGCAGCGTTCAACCTCCGCATCATTCGCTAACCACGCGTTGGCCCGGTCCGGCCGGACCACAGGGGCAGGGCGCGCAGAAACCGATCAGGCTGACCGTGGCGATCAGCTCTATCTTGAAGTAGCTTCGACTGACAGATATTGACATTTGTCAGCGGTGTTTGCAGGATGGTGTTCGTGAACACCGAGCCGTTGACGTCCGAGGCGATCCTGGACGCTGCCGAGGCGGCGTTGCGGCGATTCGGCCCGGCGAAGACTTCTGTGGTTGATGTCGCGCGTGCGCTCGAGGTCAGCCACGGCAGCGTGTACCGGCACTTCCCCAGCAAGGCGGCTCTGCGCGAGGCGGTCACCGCGCGGTGGTTGGAGCGGGTCTCCGCGCCGCTGGAGGATGTCGTGACCCGTCCGGGCCCGGCCTCGAGGCGACTACGCGACTGGGTGGCGCTGCTGGCAGCCACGAAACAGGCGATCGCCCGCGACGAGCCTGAACTGTTCGAGACCTTCCACCAGATCGCGACCGGCTCCCGCGACGTGGCGGCAGCCCACGTCGATCACCTGGCCGACCAGGCCGCCCGGATCGTGGCCGACGGCATCGCCGCCGGGGAGTTCACAGACGGGGATCCGGCCGTCCTCGGGCGAGCCGTACTCCACGCCACCGCCCGCTTTCACCACCCTGCCCTCTCCCGCGAGTGGGGCGACCCGGCCACCACGGCCGCCGACCTCGACGCCGTTCTCACCCTCATCCTCCACGGCCTCACCAGACCCGAGTAGCACCCACCCGCCCCGCCGAAGACGAAAGGAAACGCCATGACCATCCAGAACAAGGTCATCCTGATCACCGGCGCCAGCTCAGGCATAGGCCTGGCCACCGCCCACCACCTCGCCGGGCTCGGTGCCCGGCTCGTGCTCGCCGCCCGCGACGCCGATGCCTTGCATGAACTCGAACAACAGCTACCCGGCGCGGTCGCGATACCGACCGACATCACCAACCCCGACCAGACCACCCACCTTGTCCAGGAGACCATCGCACGGTTCGGACGCATCGACGTCCTGATCAACAACGCCGGTCGTGCCATGGCCAAACCCGTCGAACACATCGACCTCGCCGAGTACACCGCGCTCCTGGAACTCAACCTGATCGCACCGCTGCGGCTGATGCAGCTGGTCATCCCCCACATGCGAAACCAGGGCGGTGGACAGATCATCAACATCAGCTCCCAGGCCTCCACCAAACACATCCCCTACATCGCTGGCTACGCCTCCACCAAGGCCGCCCTGAACACCCTGGCCCTCACCGCCCGCGACGAACTCGCCAACGACAACATCGCCGTCAGCATCGTCAAACCCGGCATCGCCGACACCACCTTCGGCCAGAACACCCCAAGCCCCGAACCCGACCACCTCCGCCACGCCTCGGACGGCACCCTCCTGCCCCACGTCGTCCCCGCTACCGCCGTCGCCCAAGCCATCGCCACCATCATCACCAGCGGCAACGCCGAAATCGACATCCCCGAAACCTGACCCGCCCCACGACGAACCCACTCAGTCACACCGAAAGATCCACACCTCCGCGCTGCTGCGCGGCACACGCCCGACGCGGCCACACCCCGAGCCCACGAGCACACAACCGGCCGACACGCAATGGTGCCCGCCAGCCCATCACCCGAGCGCAAAGGCGGACCATCAGCGGTTCGGATTCCGTCACGTCGCCAGGCACATCAATTCCGGCCCAGCGGTACCTGGCCGGCCTCCGGCCGAGAAATACGCCCGTCCGGAAAGAGCCCGAACCACCAAGCCCGCGCGTTCGGCAATTCCCGTGCGCGGCCAGGCTAAGAACAAATGCCCCGTCAGCCCGCGGCAAACTCCAGGAAATCGGCTCGAAAGCCTACGCTGAAAGCGGGTCTCAGCGCATGGCCTCCCCCGGCCCCCCAGTTCTGCGCGGAACCTCTTCGAGCCCGCCCGCGACAAGCCCCCAACCTCTCGCGGGCGGGCTTCGCCCGCCGTCCACGAATCCCCGACCAGCGCACCACGCCACACCACCCCGTCCGAACAGCTCGAAGCCGAAGACCCTCGACACACCGGCAACCTCCTCAGCAGCCGCCACCCAGCAGGCGAGTACACCCATCACCAAGGCCATCGTCGCGCCATTTGGCCCCGGCCACATCACCCCGCTCGTTGCTCTCGACCCTGCAGAGGGCCCTGCGCGGGGGGCCATGTTCAAGGCGGTGTTCCCGGGTCTGCTGATCAGGGAGCTGCCGGGGGATGACGGTCCCCTGGTGGAACCTGATCTGGGGCGGGCCGGCGGCGAGGTCCCAGATCGGGGAGTGCCTGCTCTGTCCGGCACTCGTCCTGAGTCGGTAGGTCACCAGAATGAGGTCGGCAGAGATCTCCTCCGAAGAGCCATTCGTCCGTCACCGGAGATTCGCGGGCGGCCTCCGACCTCAGCGCAGAAAGCGTTTCCGCTCGCGTCCACAGTCTTCCCGAAGGCCCGACCTCAATGAAGTCGCGGTGCAGCATCCTGTCAACCGCGTCCGGATCCTGCCGAGTGTCGTTGGTAAGCAAAGCCAGTTCGGCATCCTTGACGATCCGGAAACGATCACCCGGCTCCCCCATGTCGGCAAACCTAGCCCCGACACAGCCCCGAGCTCCCCGCCGGGCACAGATCCGGGTTCATCGCTCGTAGAGCGACGCGGCCGTCTGCTCCCACAACTGGCGTCGCTGTGCGATCGCGTCGGTTGTCCAGACCGCATCCGAGTGGGGTTCGAGGAAGGCGTCGACGATGGCGGTGAGCCCGTAACCGGGTGCGGTCCACTCGCGGACGGTCGTGCTGCCGAATCCGGCCAGGTGCCGTTTCGTGGTGGCGATCTGCGGATTGGCCAGACTGCGGACGATGTAGCCGGTCATCAACGCGCCCGTGGCGGATGCCATCAGCTCGAAGCTGATCTCGGGATCAAGGTTGCCTCGCGGGCCGTAGCCGATCATGGTCGCGAGGTTGCCGTAGACGTGTGCGCGGCGGGCGGCGAAGCGTCGCTCCGCGTCCAGGATCGCCGCCGCGGCGGCGTCGCGGACTCCCCCCGCCGGCAAGCCGGTGACAGTCGCCGAAAGTGCCAGATAGGTCTGCCAGCGGGGCGAGGTGGACATACGCTCGAACTCCGCGGTCGAGGAGAGCCGGAGTCCCTCGACGAGCAGGTCCGGCGAGCCCGGGCAGACGTCAGGTCGGCGGCCTCGATCAGCGCGAGCAGTTCCTCGACCAGCCCGGGCGGTTCGGCCGAAAGGTCCGTAGCCCGCGCGAGCGCGACGAGGAGATCGGCCAGGAACAGGTCCTTGTAAGGCCAGCGTCGATACGCCGAGCTTCGTGAGACATCGGCTCGCGCAATTGTCAACGCCGGTCGAACTTTGACCTCCTGGCGGCGTCGAAACTGTTCAGTTTTCGACCGTCGCCGACAAGCATGCCTGCGTTCGGGAACCGGAGCCGCAGGCTGGGCAAGGCGTGGCAGATCCGAATGGTTCTTGCGATGATCCTTGTCGCCGTGAGTGACGTCGAGGCGGGCGCTCGGGCCCAGGCCCTGTGTGAGTGTGAAAGGTCAGCCAGGCTCGCGGGCCGGTGAGGTCGCACTAAGCCTTTGAAGCGGGATGGCTAGGGCCAGGGTGACAACGGCGATCACGATCAGGAGGGTGGTTGACCGGTCGTCGATTGCGGTGCTGCCGCCGAAGCTGTTGGCGAGGTAGGTCGTGGCGATTGTCGTGGTGGCGGCAGCGGCGATCGATTCCGACATCACCGCCGCGTTGCTGACATCGAGGTGGGTGAGGCCGTCGGGGGCGTCAGGCGGGTTGAACAGCATGTTGAGGCTGTCGACGTAGCACAGGCCCATGCCGACGCCGGCAATGGCCCAACCGGAGGCGAGAGCCGCGGTGGGTTCCAGCCCGAGCCAGAGATTTGCGGACGTACTCATCCCGAGCACGCCGATCGCGATGAGCGCGACGCCAGTGCTCGCTCGGCGGCGGTAGGCACGAAGGTCAGCGGCGGGTCGCCAGCCGCAGTAGAGACCGACCACGGCCCAGGTCAGCCCGCCGGCCATGATGATCATCCCGATCTGGCCAGCATCTGCCTCGAAGGCGTCGTGAGCGATGATGGTGACAACAGAGTCGACAGCGAAGTAGAGCCCGCACAGGCCGAACATGAAAGCGACCACGGTGCGCCGTTTGGAGTTCATCCGGAACGTGCCGGCGGGCAGTACTCGCAGTGTGGCGATGATCAGGAGGGCGACGCCGGCCGCCAGCGTGGCGAGTTGTGTCCACTGTGACTGGGATGGCGAAGCGATGAGCAGCATGGCTGCGGCGAGCAGGATGGAGTCGCGCCACCCGATCTGGGTCTGCTGTTGCTGGTCGTGATCTGGGAGGTGGCGCGCGACGATGCTTCGTGCGATGAGCAGGACGGGTAGGTAGATGACCATGGCCCATCGCCAGTTGAGCGCGTGGGAGATCCAGGCCGCGTAGACGGGCCCCAACATTGCGGCGATCACCCACATTGCTGACATCGCTGACAAGGTGATCTGCCGTACCCGGCCAGGCAGGCCCACGACGACGGCACCCATCGAGACTGTGGCGATGCACCCCGAAGCGAATCCCCTGATCGTGCCGCCCAGCAGGAACCACCAGATGGTCGGGGCCAGTGCACTGATGATCGCCCCGGCACTGATGATGAGCGTGAACGCGACCAGAAGGTGAGGTATCCGGAATCGAGTAGCCAGACCGAGCCCCAGGGGTAGGCCGGCGAAGTTGGCGACGAGAACCGTCGCAGTCACCAGCCCATACAGCGACTGGGCGTTCAACTCGGCAGCCATCAGCGGCAGCACGGTTTGGGAAAGATAGGTCTGGATCCCGGCGATCAGTTCGACCAGGAGCAGCCCCAAGGCCAAAGCGATCTGGCCAGCGGCGGGCCGAGGTGGAGCCGCTGCTGCCGACGGGGCGCCGCCCGCACTCTCAGACATCGGCTGGCGCGTCCGGAGGCGCGGGGTGAGCGCTGAGTCCCGGGAATCGGACACCGAACACCCGCCGGCGCAGGGGGGTTGTCATGGAATGCCTCCGGATTCGTCAGGCCTGCGCGCGGCGGTCATGGCTGTCCGTTCCGTCATCGGGGAGGGGCGTCATCCCTGCCGGTCGGTCCGGTCCGAGGGTTGCTGTCGAGACGTGTGAATCCGTAGAGGTCGTTCTGGGCTCCGTTGATCCAGAGTTCGTCGCCATCGGGTGTCGGTACGCGGATCGTGCGGCTGTAGGACTCGTCAATGACGATCGCTTCCAGGCCCGCATCAACGAGACGCCCAGCGAACGCGTCCAGATCTCCCGCGTACTCCATAGAGAGCTCGACGCGCGTGGTCGTATCGCGATGGAGCGCGGCCAGCCCGCCACCATCCGCTACGAAATCTATCCATCCTCCCGAATCGGAACCGATGCGCGGACGAAGCCCGATCGCCTCCAAAGCGCGCCGTGCCTGGGGAACGTCGTCCGGATACCAGATCGGCAGCACCGTCAAAGGGCCGGAGTCCGCGGCCCTCGCCCCACCTGAAACACTGACCGCGTCAGCGCAGCCGGTGACCAGAGACAGCATCGGACCGACATCGAACGGACTGGATCGCTCAAACGGGACTCCGGCCTCCTCGAGTTGAGCCTCGACGACAGCCAGGTCGTCAACACGGACGTGGAAATCGGTCCTCCCCGCCCGATCGGGACTCGCCTGATGCACAGCGAGAACCCCACCGGCGTCCCACTCCGACCACCCACGCTCCGGCGGGAACGCCGGCACGAAGCCGAGCACCTTGGCGAACCGATGCCACTCCTCCGGATGGGCGGTGTAGCGAATCGGCTGGACAGTGATCATCGAGCCACCTCCGAATCGAGGTGATCCAGATAGGCGACGAGCACTCGCTCCACCAGCGCCGACAACGACAGGCCCTCATCGATGGCTCGGTGCTTCACCTGCCGGACCACCTCGGGCGGCAGGTACACGTTGAACTGAACCTTCACGGGTGCCCCATCCTCGCTTGCACGCATGCTAGCACTCTAGCGCATCATGAATGAATTCGGGGCCACAGCAAGATCTATGACAAACCCCGCGAGACCATCACCCCGGAATCGAGATTCCCTGCCGACTCTGGCCGTAACCGCCCAGCGCGACCGACGAACCCGTGGCCCCGGCAACATCCTGCATTCGGCAGATCCGGATGGATCCGAGTTGACGGCAGACCGACGGCGAGCTTGCTCGACATGGAGTTCGCGACGGCGCCGAGCTGGTTCACCGAGCGATCCCGCGACTGGGGGGCGTCAGAGCCGTCGGCGATCTGGGCCGTGGGGATCTATTCGGGGCTGAGACGGTCTCCCATCGCGGTCCCTGGCCTGGCGTTGCCGCCGTGCTGGTCCCCGGCGGGTGGTGGAGCTGGTCGAGTGCGGTCTCCAGGGCTCGCCCGGCCTGTGTGCAAGCGTCGAGCAACGCCTCGCCGGCGCGGGTTGCGGGGTGGGGTACCCAGTCGGAGCGGCTGGCTCCGGGATGGTGGGTGAGGTAGGTCGGCCCGAGAGCCTCAACGCTGATCCAGAGGTTCCTCCTGTTGATGACCTGGATCAGCGCTGACTTGTGGCACGCCGCGACCTTCTCGGCAGCGCGCAGCGCGGCGCGCATCGCTGCTTGCCGCGACGGGGCTCCTGGGTGCCCGAGTCGGTGTGTGGCGAGTGCTTGGTCGAGGTCTTGTGATCGGTGGCGCAGTTCGGTGGTGCGGCCGCCGAGCCGAATCTCGGGTGGCCAGTCGGCGGCACGCTGCCATGCCTGGGACGCCTTGGTGAGTGCCGCTGATGCTGCGACTTCGAAGGGCCGCTCGCCCGTCGGTTCAGCGAATGTGGCTGCTGCAGTGCTGCAGATGGTGGCGATCGTGGCCGCGGTGCGTTGGAAGGCGTACGACGTGACCCGGGTCGGGCTGTGCAGGATCTCGATCGCGGCTTCGGCCCACCGCGCGACCGCCTGGTCAAGGCCGCCGGGACTCGGTCCGAGCGCGAGCAGCCCGATCGGCTCGTGGAGATCTCCTTGCGGGACGTAGCAGGCCGCATTGGTGGCGTCAGCGAGATCACGGATCAGTGCCGGACCCGAGAAGGCCTGATCGATGGGAACGGCAGCGAGGCTGACGGTTGCGATGTGGTGCAGTGTGGCAAGGACTTGGGAGCGCAGTTGCCCTCGGTCAGCATGTCCGGTGAACCGCCCCGGCGTGTCCGGAGGCTCCGATCCTTGGGAAGGTTGGGGTCATGTCAGGGAACACACACAAGCGGTATCCGGCTGAGCTGAAGCAGCGGGCGGTCCGGATGTATGCCGAGATCAGGCCTGATCACGAGACGGACTGGGCGGCGATGGGGAAGGTTGGGGAGCTGCTCGGGGTCGGCCAGGAGACGCTGCGCAAGTGGATCCGTCAGGCAGAGGTGGATCAGGGTGAACGGCCGGGCACCACGAGCGAGGAGTCGGCTGAGATCAAACGCTTGCGGCGGGAGAACGCCGAGTTGAGACGGGCGAACGCGATCTTGAAGGCGGCGTCGGCT
>PHEV01000056.1 GCA_002843035.1 Actinobacteria bacterium HGW-Actinobacteria-5
CCTCGCGCTCATCGACGGGGTTCGCGCCCGCCAAGCAGGCGCAGCCGGCCTCGGGCACCACCCACACCAAGACCAAGGGATCATGAGTACCCCCGGAACCTTCCGGTCGTCGGACGCCGCTGTCGTGGCCGAGCCGGTTGAAGCACGCTTCGACGCCATCGGCACGACGAACTGCGTCATCGCGACCGACCAGACCGCCCTCGCCACAGCCGTCGGCCTGGCGAAGGACTACCTTTCCGACCTGGACCGCGCCGTCTCCCGCTTCCGGGACGACTCCGAGGTGAGCCGGCTCGCAGCCACCGCGGCCAGCGGGACCACCTGGTGCTGGGGGTCTCCGCTCTTCCTCGACCACCTGGACGCCGCGCTCCGGGCCGCCCGGCTCAGCGACGGCCTGGTCGACTTCACCGTCGGCTCGGCGATGGTGGCGGCCGGTTACGACACCGACCTCGAAGCCGTGCGGGCCCGCCCCGGCTTCACGCTCCGGCTGGAGGGCGTCCGCGTCCCCGGCTGGGAGAGCGTCGGACGCACCGGCGACGGGCGCATCACCACCCCTCGCGGCACCGTGCTCGACTTCGGGTCCACCGCCAAGGCCCGGGCCGCGGATGTGATCGCGCGTCGTCTCGCACTGACCCTCCCCGGTGGCTTCCTGGTGAACCTCGGCGGCGATATCGCCCCCTCCGGCACCGCGCCGGCCGGAGGCTGGCGGATCGGCGTCGAGGCCGCCGACGGCTCCGTCCTCCAGGTCGTGAGCGTGACCAACCAGGGCGTCGCGACCTCGTCGACGCAGCTGCGACGTTGGCAGACCGACGCCGGCACCGTCCACCACATCATCGACCCGCGGACGGGGCGGCCAGCGCCCACGACCTGGGCGCAGGTCACCTGCATTGCCGCGGACACCCTCGAGGCGAACACCGCCTCCACCGCGGCGCTCGTGCTCGGGGAGGACGCCCCCGACTGGTTGATCCGCAAGGGCGTCGCCGCCCGTCTCGATCGTCTCGACGGCACCGTGACCTTCACCCCGGGGTGGCCCCGACCCGAAGCGGAGCGTGCGGCATGAGTGGCCAGGCACTCTGGTTCATCTCCCGCGCGACCGGCGTGGTCAGCATCGTGCTGATCACCCTCGTCGTCTGCCTGGGCATGGTCACCGCGGGACGGCGCCGGCCACACGGCGAGAGCGCCACGGTCGTGATGGGCCTGCACCGCTGGCTCTCCCTGGGCATGCTGGTCTTCCTCGGCACCCACATCGTCACGGCGATCTCCGACGGCTACGTGTCGATCGGCTGGCTGTCGGTGCTGGTGCCGTTCACGTCCGGCTACGAGACCCTGCTGGTCGGCCTGGGCACGCTCGGGGTGGACCTGCTGGTCGTCCTGCTCGTGACCAGCTACCTGCGACACCGGATCCCGGAGCACCGCTGGCGGCTGATCCACTGGCTGTCGTACGCGATGTGGCTGGTCGCCCTCGGCCACGGGTTCTTCATGGGGACGTCCGACCAGCCGGTGCTGCGCGTGGTGAGCGTCGCGTGCGCGGTGGTCGGTGGGCTGATGGTGAGCTGGCGGGTGATCGCCTCTCACTCCGACGGCGAACGGCGTAGGGAGATCGACGCACAGGAGTGGACATGAACGGCATCATCGAACTGCTCGAGGCCGCCGGCCTGACCGGACGCGGCGGAGCAGCCTTCAGCACCGCGATCAAGGTGAAGGCCGCGCACGAGAACGGCGCCGAGCTGATCGTGAACGCCTGCGACGGCGAAATCGGCGCGGCCAAGGACGCCTGGATCGTCGAGCACCGCCTGCCGGAGCTGATCGAGGGCGCCTCGCTGGTGGCTCGCGGTCGGCGGCCGAAGGTGCGCTACGCCGCTCACCGCGGCTCCCGGACCGCCGCGCTGCTGCACTCTGCGGGCCTTCACGTGCTGGAGGCACCGCACCGCTACGTGTCCTCGGAGGAGACCTCGCTGATCCAGCTCGCCCACGGCGGACCGGCCAAGCCGATGACCAAGCGGGCGCCGTTCGTCTTCGGCGGACGGGACAGCCAGGGCCACCGCGTCCGCCCGACCGTGGTGCTGAACGCGGAAACCCTGTTGCGGGTGAGCCAGATCAACCGGCACGGCGCGACCTGGTTCCGCTCGTTCGGCACCGAGCTCGAGCCGGGCCCCCGACTGGTCGCGATCAGCGGCCACGTGGCCCGTCCCGGCGTGCACGAGGTGGCCGCGGGGATGTCGATCGCGGACATCCTCGCCCTCGCCGGAGGCCTGCCCGAGGACGCGCGGCACGTCGGTGTCGGCGGGCTCGGCGGCGTCCTGCTCACCGCGCAGGATGCGCGGACGACGATTTGGACCGGCGGTGGCATGAAGCGCCACGGAGGATCGCTGGGGCCGGGGATCTTCACCGTCTGGGACCCGTCCGAGTGTCCGGTCGAGACCGCGATCCAGCTGCTCTCCTACGGTGCCGGCGAGTCCGCGGGGCAGTGTGGGCCGTGCATGTTCGGCCTGCCCGCGCTGGCCGGCGACTGGGCGGCCTACGGACGCACACCCAGCACGGACCGCTACCAGCGCCTGCAGCTGCGCCTCGACCTGTTGCAGCGTCGCGGCGCCTGCGCACACCCCGACGGGGTCTCGCGGTTCGCCCGCTCGGCACTGGCCACTCTCAGGCCCGAGTTCGCTGCCCACGCCAACCACTCCTGCCAGAAGGGGGGCCTGCGCCATGCCCGACTCGTCTGAGGGCGTCCGGATCGCCGTCGACCGCGTGCTCTGCACCGGACACGGGGTGTGCGCCCAGACGCTCCCCGGCGCGATCGTGCTGGACGAGTGGGGCTACCCGGTGATCCGCTCCGAGGCCGTTGATCCTGAGGCGGCGGCGCTGGCCGTCAAGCTGTGTCCGGCGCGGGCCCTGTACCGGCGCTGAAGGGCCGGCGGGCCACCTGACCAGCGGGAAGGGGATCTCGCGATTGCCGGCGCATTCTGACCCGGCAGTGGGATCGTTGAGAGTGGGCCAAGCCATGCGCGGCTCGGCTCGAAACGGAGGAACGTCATGGATCCCCTTATCGGCGAGATCAGGCTTTTCGCCTTCAACTTCGTTCCAGAGGGCTGGATGGCCTGTAACGGCCAAGTTCTCGAGATCCAGCACCATGAGGCCTTGTTCGCCCTGATCGGCTTCAGCTACGGGGGCGACGGCATCAGAACATTCTGCTTGCCGAATCTGCAGGGCCGGGCGCCGATCGGCCAGGGACGCGGCTCCTCGGTTCCCACCACCGAATGGGGTCAGGCTGTCGATCCGCCGCTCCACGGCCTCGTCGAAGGCGACCCGCAGGATGACCCCGACTTCCCCCGGTGGCGGGCCACTCCGGGCTTCCTCTCGATGTCGTGGTGCATCGCCGTCCAGGGCGTCTTCCCTGCGCGCACCTGACCGCGGACTCGAACTGTCGATTGGCCGACGACCGGCTCGAACAGTGGCGCCGACCGCTAGCCTGACCTCGTGCGGCAGCCAGACCCTGAGGCGGAGCTTGCGCTGGAGGCCGCTTTTGGTCACGCGAGAGTGTCGCGATATGTGAAGCCGTTTTACCTGAAGCTCATGGGCTTCAACGCGGCGAATGCACCGCAGAATCTGATCGCCACCGTGCGAGAACGAAGCCGCAAACTGTCGGCCAAGGACATCAGTCAACTACTCCAGATGCACTGGCGGCCCAGGGTAATGGGTGCCTGGTACGCGATCGCCGCACAGGACGCCTCGTTGTCGGCCGCCGTTCACGACTCGCTGGAGACCTGCCTGGGACACCTCACGTCGCCGCCCTTGATCACCGCGGCGCTTGCGTACCCGAACGCGGGAACCGCGAGCCTGCTCCGCGACTACATCGAGACGGATCACCGAATGGGCTGGGGCGCGGCGGGCTTTGCCTCGGGGGCGCTCGCTCGCCTGGAGCCGGGAAACGAGGGCAGAACTGGTGCGGCCTCAGCAGTCCGTTCAGACGACATCGAGCTGATTGACAAGCTTGCCGCCTTCGGCAACGCTCTGCGGTCGAAGTAGCCGTGAAGCTCACCCCGGAGGCGCAGCATCCGGGCGTTTCCTCGTTCGCGTCCACGCCCCGGGTGTGATTGGGCCGGCCTGGTCGTAGCCTCCTACACCGGCTTCCTGGGCGGCCTCCTCACACCCATGGCACAGGCCTGCATCACGCTGGGGATCCGCAGCAACCTCCACCCCGCTGTCCTACCCTTCCGGGTAGCCATCGGCAGAGGCACCTGCAGCTAGCCTCGCCTCAGCGGTGATAGGTCACGGTCCGACCGTTCTCGTCCAGGTAGCGCAACGATCGGATTGGCTGGGCGGAGGTGTCTGCGGTGGTCACGATCACGTAGGCGGTGCGTCCGGCGATCGTGGTGGTGGTCCACGCCGACCTGGTCGGGACGAGATCGATGTTCAGGTCGCGAGCGCCGGTGGGGAGCATGTCGGCGAGCACCCACGTGGCGCTGTCGTCGGCGGGGGTCCGCTCGGAGTACTGGAGCCGTGGGAACGCGGGCCAGTCCCAGCGCGCTCCGGTGTGGATGGCGGTGGAGAGACCGTTGGGGAGCCGGAAGCCAAGCCGGTGGAGCGGGTCATCCCAGTACAGGGTGACGGTCCGGTCCTGGAGCGTGACCGTGGAGGTCGCCACCTGGTTGCCAAGGCTGTCGATCAGGCTGCCGTCGGAGGCCTGCCAGATGAATCCGGCCAGATCGTCGGCCTGTTTCGCGGTGTCGAAGGTGAGCAGGATCGCGGTCACATCGAGGGTCCCCGGACGCATCGAGTCGCTGTGGGCGGGGTTCTTCGTCGGGTCGTCCATCGCCACGTCCCACCAGTTGGTGGCCGTGGGCAAGAGCGCCACGACCACTTGCGGTGAGAGCCGGTGGACGGTCACCTCGGCGCCTGCTTGGAAGGTCGAGGTGGCCAGGAGCACTCCGTCCTGGCTGCTCAGGTCGGCCCTCACGTCCCAGCCGGAAGCGGCCGGCGTAACCGCGAGCGTCACCTTGCGGAAGTCCGTCGTCGCGTCGAGTGCCAGGCCGTGGAGGTCGAAGTAGGCGGGGTTGTCGATCCATGCCTGGCTGGGGGCGGGTGCGGCCGGCACAACGGGCGCCGTGGATGTCCCGAGGCTGGTGAGGCCAGCCCAGCCGACAACGATCGCGAGGGCGGCCACGACCGCGCCGCCCAGCCCGCGCCGGATCGCCCGGGACCGTTGCAGCCGACGCCCCGCGCCGAGCAACGCCTCGGTGTCGAAGCCCAGCTCCGGGGGCGGGCCGGAAATGAGCTGTGCGAAGTCCTCCCGCAGGCGTTCGTCGAGGTCGTTCACGATCGTTCTCCTTCCTCAGACAGGCTGTACTGGGTCCGCAGCGCGGCGAGCCCGCGTGATGTCGCCGACTTCACCGCACCCACGCTGATCCCCAGATAGGAGGCGGCGTCGGCCTCGCTGAGATCGTCGAGGTAGCGCAGCACGATCACGTGCCGTTGCCTGGGCGGCAGGGCCGCCAGCATCCGCGCCAACTGGTCACGATCATCCACACCGCGTTGCGGGTCGCGACGCTCAACGCCATCCAGTTGCTCGACCGGGATCGGCGTTCGCTTGCGCCAGCCATCGATGCTCAGGTTCACCAACACCCGACGGGCATACGCGGTCGGCTCACCATCCCGCACACGCCCCCACGCCAGATAGGTCCGCAACAGCGCTTCCTGCAACAAGTCCGACGCGGCATCGCGATCACCGGCAAGAAGATAGGCAGTCCACGACAACGACCGCGTGGCCGCCCGCACGAACGCCGCGAACTCGGCGTCCCGGGCCGGGGCAGGTCGTCCGAACATCCGCAGCCTTCCGTTGGGGCTCACCAGTACAACGTGGCCACCCACCAATAAGTTGCCAGGAACACCGCCCGCACGGACTCAGCCAGACCCACCTCGCCGCCGAACCCACATGGTGTGCCCCGGGTTCCCGGAGTCGGGATCGTGGATTCTGGTGGCGGGGACCAGGAGGTCACGATGGGGAGGAATGGGTATCCGGCGGAGTTTCGCAGGAAGGCGCTGGACCTGCTTGATGCGGGCCGCGCGGTGCGGGATGTCGCGAGGGATCTGGAGATCAGCGAGCAGTCGATCTGCACCTGGCGAGGTCAGGACCGGATCGACAAGGGCTTGGTTGGCGGGCTAAAGATCCCCGAGAGCCAGCACGCTCACTCAAGGAAGTCACAGCGAGACTCGATCATCGGCACGATCAGACCACGCCGGGTGCGGCATGAGCGGTATGACGCGATGCGTTATAGTGGGTGGGTGATCAGGTCGTTTCGGGACTCTGCAACCCGGCGGCTCTGGTCGCGACAACGAGTCAAGACCATCGACCCGCGGATCGAACGAGTCGCCCTGCGCAAGCTGGTGATGCTCGACGCCGCCGAGACCCTGGACGACCTCCGGGTGCCACCCGGCAACCGGCTCGAAGCCCTCCGCGGAGATCGGACCGGCCAGCAAAGCATCCGGATCAACCAGCAGTGGCGGATCTGCTTCACCTGGACCGACGCCGGACCGACCGACGTCGAGATCGTCGACTACCACTGAGGAGGTGCCAGCCATGACGACCATTACCCCCATCCATCCCGGCGAGATCCTGATGGAGGAATTCCTCGAGCCACTCCAGATCAGCCAGAACCGGCTCGCGGTCGCGATCGGCGTGCCGCCGCGACGCATCAACGAGATCGTCCACGGCAAGCGCCGCATCACCGCCGACACCGCGCTGCGACTGGCCCGCTATTTCGGCACCACCGACCGGTTCTGGCTCAACCTCCAGACCCGCCACGACCTCGAAATCGAGAAGGACCGCCTCGGCAACGCCCTGGACCGAATCGAACCACTCGAAGCCGTCTGAACTCCCGGCCGAGCTGCGGGGTGTAAGTGCGTCTCTCGAACATCGATCGATCGCCGGCCCCCCTGCGCCGACCTCAACGCTGACGTCCCTGGGGTCTCTTGCCCCAGACGCAGCACCGCCCGCCTCCCAGCGGGAGACGGGCGGTGTGGCTTCGGGTGAAACTCAGGCCTTGGCGTCCGCGTCGGCCTCGGCCTCGGCAGCAACCTCCTCGGCGGGGGCGTCCGCAACCTCGGTGGTCTCGACGTCGGCCTCGGCCGGCTCCTCAACCGGGGCCTCGGCGACCTCCTCGACCGCGACCTCCTCGACCTTCTCGGACTTCTTCGCGGCGGCCTTCTTCGGGGCGGCCTTCTTGGTCTCAGCCTTGGCCGGCTCGGCCTTCTTGGCGGAGCCCTTGGCCTTGGCCTTGCGGGAGTCCTCGACGCTCTCGGTCACGATCTCGATCACGGCCATGGGGGCGTTGTCGCCCTTGCGCGGCCCGATCTTGGTGATCCGGGTGTAGCCACCCTCGCGCTCGGCGAGCTTCGGGGCGATCTCGGTGAACAGGATGTGCACGACACCCTTGTCAGTGACGGTCTGCAGCACGATCCGACGGTTGTGCAGGTCGCCCCGCTTGGCCTTGCTGATCAGGCGGTCCGCCAGCGGCTGGACGCGCTTGGCCTTGGCCTCGGTCGTGGTGATCTTGCCATGCTGGAACAGCTGGGTGGCCAGGTTGGCCAGGATGATCCGCTGGTGGGCCGGGCTACCGCCGAAGCGGGGGCCCTTGGTCGGCTTGGGCATTGTTCGCTAACTCCTGTATGGCAGTTGATCAGTACGAATCGTCGTAGTCGACGTCCGTGTCGTAGGTGTTGAGGGCGCTCAGCGGGTCGAAGCCCGGCGAGCTGTCCTTCAGGGACAAGCCCATCTCGTGCAGCCGCAGCTTGACCTCCTCGATCGACTTGGAGCCGAAGTTGCGGATGTCGAGCAGGTCCTGCTCGGAGCGGGAGACCAGCTCGGAGACGGTGTGGATGCCCTCGCGCTTGAGGCAGTTGTAGGACCGCATGGTGAGCTTGAGCTCCTCCACCGGCAGGGCCAGATCGGCGGCGAGCTGCTCGTCCACAGGGGACGGGCCGATCTCGATGCCCTCGGCGTCCACGTTCAGCTCGCGGGCCAGACCGAACAGCTCCACCAGCGTCTTGCCCGCAGAGGCCATCGCGTCACGCGGCTTGATCGACTGCTTGGTCTCGACGTCGACGATCAGCTTGTCGAAGTCCGTGCGCTGCTCGACGCGAGTCGCTTCCACCTTGTAGGTGACCTTGAGCACCGGGGAGTAGATCGAGTCGACCGGGATGCGGCCGATCTCGGCGTCCGGGTTCTTGTTCTGGACGGCGGAAACGTAGCCGCGGCCACGCTCGACGACCAGCTCCATCTCGATCTTGCCGGTCTCGTTCAGGGTTGCGATGTGCAGGTCGGGGTTGTGCACCTCGACACCCGCGGGCGGCGCGATGTCGGCCGCGGTGACCGCGCCCGCACCCGACTTGCGCAGGTACATCACCACCGGCTCGTCCTCCTCGGAGGACAGCACCAGCGACTTCAGGTTCAGGATGATCTCGGTGACGTCCTCGACGACACCGGGCACCGTGGAGAACTCGTGCTGGTTCCCCTCGATCTTGATGCTGGTGACCGCCGCGCCCGGGATGGACGACAGCAGGGTCCGGCGCAGCGAGTTGCCGAGCGTGTAGCCGAAGCCCGGCTCGAGCGGCTCGATAACGAACCGCGAACGGAATTCGTCGACGACCTCTTCGGTAAGGATCGGACGCTGTGCGATGAGCATTCTTGGTGTTCTTCCTCTCCACCGCCCACTATTTGACGGTGACTGGCTGCTCCGGGCGCCCTGCCCGGAGCGGTACTGAGACGGGTTCTCCTCCCCCGCACCGGCGGGAGAGGAGAACCATCAGGACTACTTCGAGTAGAGCTCGACGATCAGCTGTTCGGTGACGTCGATGACGATCTGCTCGCGCACCGGGAGCTGGTGAACCAGGATCCGGCCCTTGTTGGGACGGACGGTCAGCCAGCCCGGCACGACCTGCTCGTTGAAGGTCTCGCGGGCCACAACGAACGGGTACATGTTCATCGACTTCGGCTTGATGTCGATCACGTCGTACGCGCTCACCCGGTAACTCGGCACGTTCACCTTCTTGCCGTTGACCAGGAAGTGGCCGTGCACGACCATCTGCCGGGCCTGGCGCCGGGTGGACGCGAGGCCGGAGCGGTAGACGACGTTGTCGAGGCGGGACTCGAGGATGATCAGCAGGTTGTCACCGGTCTTGCCGGACAGCCGGTTGGCCTCTTCGTAGTAGCGACGGAACTGCTTCTCGAGCACGCCATAGGCGAAACGGGCCTTCTGCTTCTCCTTGAGCTGAAGCAGGTACTCGCTCTCCTTGGTGCGGCCGCGGCCGTGCATACCCGGCGGGTACGGACGGTGCTCGAAGGCCTTGTCATTGCCCACCAGGTCGGTGCCGAGCCGGCGGGACTTCTTCGTGATTGGGCCGGTGTAACGGGCCATGGTTCTCTCCTCTTCGGCTCGGGACTAGACGCGACGGCGCTTCGGCGGACGGCAACCGTTGTGCGGCACCGGGGTGACGTCGGAGATCGGACCGATCTCCAGGCCGACGGCGCCGAGCGAACGGATCGCGGTCTCGCGGCCGGAGCCGGGACCCTTGACGAAGACGTCCACCCGCTTCATGCCGTGCTCCATGGCGCGGCGGCCCGCGGCCTCAGCAGCCATCTGGGCAGCGAACGGGGTGGACTTGCGGGAGCCCTTGAAGCCGACGGTGCCGGCAGAGGCCCATGAGATCACCGCACCAGTGGGGTCGGTGATCGTGATGATCGTGTTGTTGAACGTGCTCTTGATATGCGCCTGACCGGCGACGATGTTCTTCTTTTCCTTGCGACGTACCTTGCCCTTGGCGGACTTTGCACTCGCAGAACGGCCTGCAGTAGCCAATTGAATTACTCCTGGATCCTTGTCCCCAGCCCGCTATCAGCGGGCCTTCTTCTTGCCGGCGACAGCCTTCTTCTTGCCCTTGCGGGTGCGGGCATTGGTGCGAGTGCGCTGACCGCGCACCGGCAGGCCCATGCGATGACGACGGCCCTGGTAGGAGCCGATCTCAATCTTGCGACGGATATCTGCGGCCACGGAGCGCCGAAGGTCACCCTCGGTCTCGTAGCTGGCCTCGATGTGGTCGCGTAGGGCGACGAGCTGGTCGTCGGTGAGTTGGTGGACGCGAACGTCGCCACTGATTCCAGTGGCCGCCAGGGTTTCCTTGGCGCGGGTACGGCCGATGCCGTAGATGTAGGTGAGGGCGATCTCGAGACGCTTCTCGCGCGGGAGGTCGACCCCGATGAGGCGTGCCATCAGGCGGTTACCTTTCATTCATTCGAGCCGGCTGGCCGACTCGCGAAGGTGTCTGGCGTGATGCGTCCCCTTGCCGCCTGGCATGGGCCCCAGCCTTCGTCCGGGGGTGGTCACCGGGTCTACTACCTTCCCGGTGTTGCGATCACGTTTTCGGGTTATTCAGTTTTGTTCGCCCAGTTGAGCCGGTGACCGCGCTCAGCCCTGACGCTGCTTGTGTCGCGGGTTGTCGCAGATCACCATCACGCGACCGTGCCGGCGGATGACCTTGCACTTGTCGCAGATCTTCTTGACGCTCGGCTGAACCTTCATCGAGCAACTCCTCGGTTCGTCGCCGAGCACAGGAGTACCCCTGCGATCGGACTGGTAGTGGATTCTTGCAGTGCGTTACCGGTGCCGGAAGACGATGCGGCCACGGCTCAGGTCATAGGGGGACAGTTCGACGACCACCCGGTCGGCCGGAATGATGCGGATGTAGTGCTGCCGCATCTTGCCGCTGATGGTCGCCAGCACCTTGTGCCCGTTGGCCAGTTCCACCCGGAACATGGCGTTGGGCAGGGCTTCGACGACGGTTCCCTCGAGTTCGAGGGCGCCTTCCTTCTTCGCCATTACTCCCAATCGTTGAACGTATGTGGACGCACGCGCCTGTCTGCACAGGTCATGCAAGGGTCAACTGTACGCCAGAAGCGGGAACGCCCTCAAATCGTCGGCCGGCGCCCCACTGCCGTCGAGGCCCAGCCTTCGTGCCGAGGGCTCCACCCGGGGGTCGAGCCCTCGATCAGAGGGCAGGCGCTCGGCGAGAGGGGTCGGGAATGCCTGAGCCCGCTGGCCGGTTGTCATCGTGATGGAACCAGAGCGGGAGGACGCGGCGATGCAGGCAGTGCAGTTCGAGAACTACGGCGGCCCCGAGGTGCTCCACCTGGCAGAGGTGGACGAGCCCCAGGCCGGGCCCGGCCGGGTGCGGATCCGGGTGAAGGCCGCCACGGTGAACCCGTACGACTACAAGCAACGCTCGGGAATGATGGCCCGCGGCGCCACACCGGCGGCGCCCATCGTCCCGGGCCTGGACGCGGCCGGCGTGGTCGACCAGGTGGGCGAGGGGGTGACCGGGGTGGACGTCGGCGACGAGGTGTTCGGTCTCGGCAGCGCCACGTACGCCGAGTACGCGGTGCTACGGGCCTGGGCGCCGAAGCCTGCCGGCCTCGGTTGGGGCGAGGCCGCAGGGCTCGGGGTGGCCGGCGAGACCTCCCTGCGGGCGCTCGGCCTGCTCGGGCTGCGTCCCGGCCAGACCCTGCTCGTGCACGGTGCGGCCGGCGGGGTCGGGCAGGCCGCGGTCCAGGTGGCGGTCGCCGAGGGACTGCGCGTGATCGGCACCGCCAGCGAAGCGAATCACGACCTGCTGCGCTCCCTCGGCGCGGAGCCGACGACCTACGGCGAAGGACTGGTCGAGCGGGTCGCCACGCTCGCCCCCGATGGCGTGGACGGGGTATTCGACACCGCGGGCAGCCAGACCGGGGACCTGATCGCGATCGTCGACGACCCCGCACAGGTGGTCACGATCGCCGCCTACGGAGCCGCGGAGTTGGGCGCACGGTTCACCGGGGGCGGCGGGGACGCGTCGGCCGCCCTGGCGAAGATCGCCGAACTGGCCGCGTCCGGCGCGCTCAGGGTCACCCTCGCCCGCAGCTTCGACCTCGGGGAGGCCGCTGCCGCCCACGCGCTCAGCGAGTCGCGGAAGGCGGACGGCAAGCTCGTCCTGACCGTGGGTTGAGCGTTTCCGACCTGCCGGACGTCCGTCCGCGTAGACTATTCCGTCGCGCACCTTTGCAGGAGGGCACCACCTTGGATCAAGTCGCGTCACCCCCGACCGCGCTCGAACGAGAGCTGGCCGTCGAGCAGGCGCACGTCGACCTCGTCTACGAGCACCTCGCACAGGCCACCCGGTCGGCGCGCAAGGTCGCTTCCCAGGGTCAGGACCTCTACCGCTCCGACCGCGAGACCTGGGTTCGCGAGGAGGACGGCACGGCCCTGTTCGAGCGCGACGCGTTCGCGTTCCAGGCCGCCCGCCGGCTCGCGATCCTGGACGCAGAGCACGAGGGCCTGGTGTTCGGCCGCCTCGACCACACCGACGGCGAGATCCGCTACATCGGCCGGATCGGGGTACGGGACGCGGACTACGAACCCCTGGTGATCGACTGGCGGGCGCGGGCGGCCGAGCCGTTCTATCGAGCCACCGCCACCGACCCGATGGACGTGGTGCGCCGCCGCGTGCTGCGCTGCCGCAACGACATCGTGATCGGTATCGAGGACGACCTGCTCGACGACGACCACGGCCGCAACGACCTGGTGATCGTCGGCGAGGGCGCGCTGATGGCGGCACTGAAGCGGGCCCGCGGCGCCCACATGCGCGACATCGTGGCGACCATCCAGGCTGAGCAGGACGAGGCGATCCGCGCCGACCACGCCGGTGTCACCGTGATCGCCGGAGGCCCCGGCACCGGCAAGACCGTGGTCGCCCTGCACCGGGCCGCCTACCTGCTCTACTCCAACCGGCGCCGGTTCGAGCGCGGCGGCATCCTCGTGGTCGGCCCGTCCGGGCTGTTCATGGACTACATCGAGCGGGTGCTGCCCTCCCTCGGCGAGGACTCGGTGACCCTGCGTCCGATCGGCGGGGTGGCCGCGGACACGCTCGGGTTCACCGCCTCCCGGATCGACGCCGCGGGAGCCGCAGCGATCAAGGGCAGCCTGCGGATGGTGCCGCTGCTGAAGCGGCTGGTGAACCTGCCGCTGCTGGACGGCGACGCCGAGCAGCCGCCGCTGCGCGTGACCGTGAAGGGCGAGGCGCTCACGCTGGATGCGTCCACGCTGGGCCGGATCCGCCGCGACGTGCTCACCCGGACCAAGGCGAACGCCGGCCGGGCCGCCGCCGAAGCCGCCGTGATGGATGCGCTGTTCGAGCGGCTTCCCGCCGAACTGGAGCTCGACAAGGAGGTCATGGCCGAACTGGTCGGCGACTCGGCGTCCTACCGGATGTTCCTGCAGGCCTGGTGGCCCGACCTCACCGCCACCGACGTGCTGCGACGGCTCGCCGCGCCGCGGGTGGTCGCCCGGATCGGCGAGGGCATCCTCGATGGCTCCGAGCAGGCGGCGCTGGCCGCGTCCTACGCGTTCGAGGACTGGTCGGTGGCCGACGTCGCGCTGCTCGACGAGCTGGTCGCGATGATCGGCCCGATCTCATCCGACGAGCCGGAGGAGCCGCTGCTGTTCCTGCCGGACGGCACCGAGTTCAACGAAGTGGTCACCACGGCGGACCGGCTCCGCGACGTCCGCGAGCACGACCCGGAAGCGGACGCTCACGACACCTTCGCGCACCTGCTGGTGGACGAAGCGCAGGACATCAGCCCGATGCAGTGGCGGATGCTGCGCCGCCGCGGCTCCCAGGCGAGCTGGACGATCGTCGGCGACCCCGCCCAGAGCAGCTGGCCCGACCCGGCCGAGACCGAGTCCGCCCTGGCCGACCTGATCGGGTCGGCCCCGCACCGCGACTTCCGGCTGTCCACCAACTACCGCAGCCCCGCCGAGGTGTTCGAACTCGCCGCGCAGGTCGTCCTGCGCGACTTCCCGCAGGCCGACGTGCCGGTGGCGGTCCGCTCGACCGGGATCGAGCCGGAGCTGCAAGTGGTGCCGGAGGCCGCCCTGGAGCGCAGGCTGGACGAGAAGATCGCCGAGTTGGCCGGGCTGGTCGAAGGCACCATCGGAGTGATCGTGGCGCCGTCGCGGCTGTCGTCGCTGGCCGTGGCGGACCTGCCGTCCACGAGAACCCACGACGGCCGGGTCTCGTTCCTCAGCCCGCTGAACGCGAAGGGCCTGGAGTATGACGCGGTCGTGGTGGTCGGCCCCGACGAGATCGTCGCCGAGTCCCCCGGCGGCACCAGGGTGCTCTACGTCGCGCTGACCCGTCCCACCCAGCGGCTGGTCACGATCGACATCGGCGAACCCGGCGCCTGGCGCGCCGCCCTGTCCTGAGCGGACCGATTCGGGGACGGTTCCTGATTCGGTCCATTCGACCCGTCATTGGCCGAAGCGGACCGAGTCAGGAACCGTCCCCGAGTTGGTCCAGGTGCGGCGGGATCTCGCGGAGCCGGGCGAGGATCTCGGCGGTCGCCTTCGAGCGGTTCTGCGTGTAGAAGTGCAGCCCGGGCGCGCCGCCGGCGAGCAGCCGGTCGGACAACTGGGTGGCGATCTCCAGCCCCACCGCGCGGACAGCGGACGGGTCGTCCGCGACAGCGTGCAGCCGGGTCACGACCGGCGCCGGCAGGTCGGCACCGGACAGTGTCGCGAACCGCTCGATCTGCCCCAGATTGGTCACCGGCATGATCCCGGCGACGATCGGCAGGGTGCAGCCGAGCGCCCGCACCCGGTCGACCAGGCGGAAGTAGGCGTCGGCGTCGAAGAACAGCTGGGTGATCGCGAACTCCGCCCCGGCCTGCTCCTTCGCGGCAAGGATGCGGGCGTCCAGATCGACGTCGAAGTGCTCGGGGTGCCCGTCGGGGAACGCCCCCACCCCCACGCAGAAGTCGCCGCTGGCCTTGACCAGCTCGACCAGCTGGGTGGCGTTGTCCAGGCCGTCGGGGTGTCGCTGCCACGGCGCGGTCGGACCGCCGGGCGGGTCGCCCCGCACGGCCAGGACGTGTCGGACGCCGGCCTCTGCGTAGGCGGCGATCGCTGCCCTCAGCTCCTCGGTCGACTGACTCACGCAGGTGAGGTGCCCCATCGTGATCGCTGTGGTGCGCTCCTGCACCAGCCGGGTCGCGGCCAGGGTGCGGGCGCGACTGGAGCCGTTGGCCCCGTAGGTGACCGAGATGAAGTCCGGGCGCAGCGGCTCGAGGGCGGTGATCGCGTCCAGCAGCTGGGTCTGGCCCGCGTCGTCCTTCGGCGGGAAGAACTCGAACGACATCGTCGGGTGGTCCTGCGCGGCGAGGACGTCGGCGATGGTCGGTTCGGGTCCGGGCATGCGGGCAAGGCTAGGGCAGCGTCCGCGCGGCGGGCAGTCTAGGCTCAGACCGTGGTCAACCTGGACGCCGCCGACCCGCTCTCGGCACCGCTGCGCGAGGCGGTGGGCACGGAGCTGACCCGCTTCCTGGACGCGCGTGGACGGGCACTGGCCGAGCTCGGCCCCGAGACCGCAGACCTCGTCGACCTGGCCGTGGCGTTCACGGCTGGGGGCAAGCGACTGCGCCCGGCGTTCTGCTGCTGGGGCTACCTGGCCGCGGCGGGCGGCTCCGAGCTGCCGGACCCCGTGCTGCGGGCGGCCGCGAGCCTGGACCTGCTGCACGTCAGCGCGCTCGTGCACGACGACGTGATGGACTCCTCCGCCACCCGGCGCGGGCTGCCGTCCGCCCACGTCCAGCTGGCCGCCCGGCACGCGGCCGCAGGGCGACGCGGGGACGCCACCGAGTTCGGACGGGCCGGGGCGATCCTGCTCGGCGACCTGCTGCTGATGTGGTCGGTCGAGCTGTTCAACTCCTGCGGGGTGTCCCCACAGGCTCTGGCCGCCGCGCAGCCCCTGATGTCTGCGGTGCGGGCCGAGGTGACCGGCGGCCAGTACCTGGACATCACCGCGCAGACCTGTGAGCCCCTGGACGCGCGCCGCGACGCCGCGTCCGTGCTGGCCCGGGTGCGGCGCGTCGTCGAGTACAAGACGGCCCGTTACACCGTCGTCCGGCCGCTTCAGGTGGGCGCCGCCCTCGGCGGCGCCTCCGCCGAACTGCTCGCCACGCTCGCCCGCTACGGCTCACCGCTGGGCCGGGCGTTCCAGTACCGCGACGACGTGCTGGGCGTGTTCGGGGACGCGGAACTCACCGGCAAACCGGCCGGGGACGACCTCAGGGAGGGAAAACTCACCGTCCTGGTCGCCAACGCGATGGCCGCCGCGTCCGATGCCAGTGCCGAGCGGCTCGACCAGTTGCTCGGACGCACCCTGGACGCCGCCGAGGTGGCCGAGGCGCGGGCGATCATCACGAACTCGGGTGCCCTGACCGCCACCGAACGCGACATCGAGGCGTCCGCCGCAGAGGCGCTGTCCGCCCTCGACGAGGTCGCCGAGCCTGCACGGACCGGCCTGGCGGCACTGGTCGGCGTGGCCACGCGCCGCGACGCCTGAGCCTCACTCGTGGTGCCGGAAGACCTGCAGGGTGAGGTTCGCCATCGCGGGGTCCTCGTTCCAGGCGTGACGCAGGCGATCCTTGAGCGAAATCGCTGCGGCCTCCGGGTCGCTGGCAGAGGTGATCGCCCGCGACACGGAGATCCGGCGGGCCCCCGCGGCGAGCACCTGGTCGAGCGTGCCTGCGGTGATCCCGCCGACAGCGAACCACGGCTTCGAGGCCGCGTCGCCGGGCGGAGCGACCTCGGCGGCGTGCCGGACCAGGTCCAGGCCGCCGTCCTGGGTGAGGCCGCCGAAGACGGGGCCGACGTTGAGGTAGTTCACGTTCGGGTCGGCGAGGGCGGCGTCCACCTGGCCGCGGGAGTGGCAGGAGCGTCCGACCAACGCCCACTCGTGCAGGTAACCCCGGGCCTCCGCGGCAGGGATCCCGCGCTCGGGCAGGTGAAGCACGTCCGCCCCGAACTCCTGCGCCAACGGGGCCGACCCGTAGACGGCGACCAGGCCCTGGTAGTGCAGGGCGACCTTCCGCATTGCGGTGAGCGCGGTGAGCAACTGGTCATGGTCCGCACTCGGATCGCGCAACTGCATCAGGTCGACGCCGCCCGCGAAGCAGGCGTCCGCGAAAGCGGCGAGGTCGGCCTGCTCCGTCCGGGTGCCTGTGATCAGGAGCAGGCGGGCCAGTCCGAGGCGTGTGGCCAAGCCGAGGAGCGCGGTCATACGCCCAGCCTACGACGGCGCGTTGCGAGCGACGAACTTGCCCGTCCCGCCTAGAATCGCCTCTAGGTCTGGACGGCCTACTTCCCCGACTTGTCCGGAGCCCCTAGTGACGACCATGAACAACACCGATCCCCTGCTGGGGCACGTGGTGGACGGTCGGTACGAGATTCTCCGCAAGCTCGCCCGCGGCGGCATGGCCACGGTGTACCTCGCCACCGACCGTCGACTGACGCGTACCGTCGCAGTGAAGGTGATGCACAACGACCTCGGCGGCGACCAGGATTTCGCCAGCCGTTTCGACCGCGAGGCCCGTGCCGCCGCGCGGCTGTCGCATCCGAACGTGGTCTCCGTGTTCGACCAGGGCATGGACGAAGGCCGGCCCTACATGGTCATGGAGTACGTGGAAGGTTCCACGCTGCGCCACCTGATCACCCGCGAGGCGCCGATGGCCCCGCAGCGGGTGCTCGACCTGCTGATCCCGGTGACCGCAGCCGTCGCCGCCGCCCACGAGGCCGGCATCATCCATCGCGACCTCAAGCCGGAGAACGTGCTGATCTCCACCCGCGGCCAGATCAAGGTGGCCGACTTCGGGCTGGCTCGTGCCGTCACCGCGCACACGGCGACCGCGCAGGGGATGCTGATCGGCACGGTCTCCTACATCGCGCCGGAGCTGGTCACCCACGGCCACGCCGACACCCGCTGCGATGTGTACGCCCTCGGGATCCTTGCCTTCGAGATGCTCACCGGGAAGAAGCCGCACACCGGGGACAGCCCGATCCAGGTGGCCTACAGCCACGTGCACAACGAGATCACCGCGCCATCGGCGAGCGCACCCGTCCAGTGGCGGGACACCCGCTCCGGCGTCCCGCCCTACCTGGACGCGCTGGTGCAGGCCGCGGCGGCCCGGCAGCCCGCCGAGCGGCCCGCGGACGCCAAGGTGCTGCTCGACCACCTGCGCCAGGCCAGGGCTGCCCTCGAGCAGGGTGTGATGGACGACCCGCTGCTGACCGAACGGATGCGCGAGACCACGCTGGACTCCGCCACCCAGCTGACCGAGGCGGTGCCGGCGCTCGCGCCGTCCGTGCCGGACGAGGTGCAGAAGACCGCCACGCTGCGGTTCACGCCGTCCACGCCGATCAGTCCGAGCCATCCCGGCGCCGCGGACGGCATGCCCTACTACGACAGCCGCCCGCTGCCGAGCCCTTCCGCCGTCCCGCTGCAGCAGCACCGGCAGCGCAAGCACCGCCGCGGCGCGGTGTCGCTGGTGGTGCTGCTGTTGGTGACCGCGCTGGTGGGCGTGGGCGCCTGGTACTTCCTGGCCGGGCGGTTCACGACCACACCGGACTTCGGCAACCTCACCCAGGAGAAGGCCGCTGCGCTCGCAGCGCAGAACGGGCTCGGCATCGCCTGGGCGCAGGAGTTCAGCGAGACCGTCCCGGTGGGCAAGGTGACCCGGACCGACCCGGCTGCCGGCGATCGCGTACTACGTGGTGGTACAGTCACGGCGTTCTTGTCGAAGGGCCCGGAGCGGTACGCCGTGCCGTCCCTGGTCGGACGTGACCGGGACCAGGCGACCCAGGCGCTCACCGACTCCCACCTCAAGGTCGGCGACATCAAGGAGGTCTTCGACGAGACCATGGCCGTGGGACTGGTCGTGAGCGCCTCGATCGACGCCGGGCAGCTGGTCAAGCCCGGCACGCCGGTCGACCTGGACATCTCCAAGGGCCCGGCTCCGGTGAAGGTGGTCAGCTTCAAGAACAAGCCGTTCGCCGACGCGCAGACCTACTACCAGAACGCCGGACTGATCGTGCAGCGGGCGGACGACGCCTTCAGCAGCACGATCGACGCTGGCAACGTGATCTCCTCCGACCCGAAGGTCGGCGGCAGCGTCGAGAAAGGCGGCACGATCACCTTCACGGTCTCGAAGGGCCCCGAGATGATCGCCGTCCCCGGTGTGGGCGGGCTGTCCGCGAACGACGCGAAGAAGGCCCTCAAGGATGCCGGCTTCAAGGTCACTGTGCGCAAGACCTTCTTCGGCACGCGGGTCTGGGGCACGGATCCCGGCGAGGGCACCCTCGTCCCAAAGGGCTCGACCGTCACCCTGATCCTGGTCTGAGTGGCCGAGAAGGGGACGGTTCTCCTTTTCGTCCACCCCGCGGGAGTGGCCGAAAAGGAGAACCGTCCCCTTCTCGTCCAGGTGCGATCAGGCGGGCGTCCAGGGGCCCTTCCCACGCAGGTCGACCAGCTTGCAGGGCGTCATGTCGGACACCCGGTTGAACACCAGCGACCAGCCACGCTCGTTCAGCAGGCCGTCGTGGATCGGGAAGCCGAGCGGTGCGGCCACCTCGCGCGCGAAGTCGACGGTCTCCTTCATCGCGGCCCACGGGCCGTAGGCCGGGACGGCCAGGACGTCCACGCCTGCCGGGATCGCGGCCAGGCTGTCGCCCGGGTGGAACAGCGTTGGCTCGCCCTCGGCGGAGATCACCATGCCCACGTTGCCGATCCGGGGAATGTCGGCGTGGATCACCGCGTGCAGGCCACCGACCGCGGCAACCCTCACCCCGCCCAG
>PHEV01000057.1 GCA_002843035.1 Actinobacteria bacterium HGW-Actinobacteria-5
CGCCGCGGACTTGGGCGTGTCGGTCTGCCCCGGCATCGTCCCGACCGGATCCGCCGGCACCTGCCACAGGTCCGACTGCTGGTACCAGGCATTCGTGTCGGTCATGTGGTAACGGGTCAGCATCTGCCGCTGCACCTTGAACAGGTCTGACGGGTAGCGCAGGTGCGCCTTCAGGTCAGGGCTGATCTGGTCGGCGGACTTCAGCACCCCGGGGAACGCCTTGTCGTAGGTCTGCAGGATCGGGTCACTCGGATCCCAGGCGTACAACTCGACCGTGCCGTTCGTTGCGTCCACCACGGCCTTCACCGAGTTCCGGATGTAGTTGATCGACTGGTCAGTGCTGGGGTCGGGGTTCGTCTCGGCATCGGTGATCGCCTGCCGCAGGCTGACCGCCTGGCTGTCGGGGTAGTTGCGGGTCACGGTGTAGCCGTCGACGATCCACACCAACCGGTGGTCGACCACGGCGGGGTAGATGTTCGAGTCCAGGGTCAGCCACGGCGCCACCTGCTCCACCCGCTCGATCGGCGTCCGGTCGTAGAGGATCTTCGACTGGGAGTTGACCCGGTCGGACAGCAGGATGTTCAGGTCCATGAAGTGGGTGGCGTAGAGGATCCGGGTGAACCAGTCGCCCATCGGGACGCCGCCGGTGCCGGCGTAGGTGTTGTTGCCGCCGTCGGGGGTGTCGAACTCGATCGGCTGCTCGTCCGACTCGCGTCCGACGATCGCGAAGGTCGAGGTGTTCTCGCCGAAATAGATACGCCCCTCGTAGTCCGGAAGCACGCCCTCGGGCGGCAGGTTCTTCTCGATCCAGACCGGGTCGCCGGAGGTGCTGCGTTGGTTGCCGTAGGCCGCCACCAGCCCGTAGCCGTGGGTGTACACGGTGTGCAGGTTGTTCCAGGCCTGATCCGGCAGGTTGGCGTAGTTGATCTCCCGCGCCGCCACGACCGCATCGGTCTCGGTGCCGTCGATGGTGTAGCGGTCCACGTCCAGCGTTGTCGGGAAGGAGTACCAGCCGCGCAACTGCTGCTGGTTCTCGAACGTCGGCGCCACCACGGCGGGGTCGATCAGCCGGATCCCGGGCAGCGTCTCGGCGTCCTCCTTCAGCTGACCGGACGTGGCGGTGGTCTTGGCCGTGTACGGCTCGATCTCCACCTTGTCGATGTCGAAAGCCTTGCGGGTCGCCTCGATGTGCTTGGTGATGTAGGGCGCTTCCAGAACCGGCTCGTTCGGCTTCACCTGGAAGCTCTGCACCACCAGCGGGTAGATCAGGCCGAGGATCAGTCCGGACACCACCATCAGCACCAGGGCCGTGATCGGCACCGTCCAGCGCCTCAGGAATCCGTTGGCGAAGAACACGCCCGCACACAGGAACGCGATCACCGCCATCACGATCTTGGCGGTCAACCGGGAGTGATCATCGGTGTACTGCAGCCCCGTGAACAGCGTGCCCTGCTGCAACAGGAAGCCGTACCGGTCGAGCAGGTTCTGCAGTCCGTACCCGACCAGCAACAGGCCGGCCAGGATGGAGAGGTGGATCCGTGCCCCCCGGCTCGAAGCGACACCCCGGCCGGACGCGATCCCACCCACAGCGAAGTGGACGGCGACCGCGGCGAGCAGCGCGAAGAACACCGCGCCCATCAGGAACGAGAGCACGTCCTGCCAGATCGGGAACTCGAAGACGTAGAAGCTGACGTCCAGCCCGAAGAACGGATCCCCGGTGCCGAACGACGCCCGGTTCCACCAGGCCAGGTACTGCAGCGACTGGCTGACCGCGGACGCGCCGGAGACCAGACCAAGGAAGACCGAGGGCACCAGGATCGCCAGCCAGATGTTCGCCTCCAGCAGGTCGCGGTAGCGGTCAAGGATTGCGCTCTGGCCGGTACGCCGCGACAGCGGGCGCAACCGGTAGGCGATCCACATGTTCCCGCCGACGATCGAGGCCATGGCCAGGAAGAAGCCCGCGAACAGCAGCACCTGAGCGAGCAGTTGGGTGCTGAACACCTGTGAGTAGCCCACCGAGTCGAACCAGAGCTTCGTGGTCCACAGCTCTGAGAAGATCACATAGGCGGTGACCAGGCCGGCCAGCACCAGGATGGTCGGGACCAGTGGACCCCGTCGCGACACCCGGGACGACACGTTCACTCAGCTCACTCCTCATCAGACCGCGCGGTGGCGCGCCGGTCACTCCAATGTATGCGCCAGTGCCGCAGCCAGTGCGGGCACGAGCTCGGCTCCCGAGAGCAGGTCGCCGTCCTCGCCCCGAACGCGCGCCACGCCATGGCTCGAGCCCTGCCTGGTCACGCCCACGACGACCCTCAGGTCCAGGCGCCGGGGGTGTTCGGCGACCAGGCGAGCCGCGGCGTCCGGATCGTCGGGCAGATCGGCCTCTGCGTCCGCGGGCAGGAAGGCGCGCTCCAGGGCGAGGGCGCACCCGGCCACCGTCCGCGGCCAGGCGATCCGGGCCAGCCCCTCGGCCAGGTCGGAACCCGGGTGGAAGTCCTCCTGCTCGATCGAGCTGTACCCGTCCGGGTTCGCCCCCGAGAGGTGTTCGGCGAGGCTCGGCTCCGCGGCCAGCAGCTCCGCGGTCGGCACGAGGGCGAAGAGCCTGGCGGGCTGGTCCCAGCCCAGCCGTCCGACGTGCCGCTCGACCTCCAGCAGGGCCGCGACCAGGGCGTCACTCATCCGCAGCCCGCCAGCGAGTTGGACGCCTGGGGATCGCGCAGCTTGTCCAGCGCATCCACCGCCTCCGAGAGGCTGTCCACAGGCACGAGCCGGATGCTGGCCGGCGGCTTGCCGACGTCGACGCAGTTCTTGCGCGGCAACAGGAAGATCGTGGCGCCGTCGCGGACCGCGCCGGCGATCTTCTCCTGGACGCCGCCGATCGCCCCGACCGTGCCGTCGGCGGCGATCGTGCCGGTACCCGCGATCACGCGACCGGCGACGAGGTCACCACTGGTGAGCTTGTCCGTGGTGGCGAGGGCGAACATCAGGCCCGCGCTGGACCCGCCCACCGCGGGATCCACCGCGAAGGTGACGCTGGGCGTGTAGGTGTAGCCCGTGGTGAGCGTGATGCCCACGACCGGCTTGTCCGGGTTCGCCGTGGTGGCGCGGGTGGTCACGGTGACGACCGTGCTGACGCCGTCACGAAGGACCGCGAAGTCCACCGGGATGCCGACGCCGGCGTCGCTGATCGCCCTCTGCACGTCCGGGATGGTCGTCGTGGCCGTCTCGCGGTTCTTGACCGTCACGCTCACGATCAGGTCGCCGGGCTTGAGGATGTCGTTCGCGGGGCCGGACGCCGTCACCGACTCCACCATCGGCCCGCTGGTCACGGGGATGCTGGACTGCCGCAGCGCTGCAACGACAGCCTCGGACTGCGAGTCGGTCATGAGCTGCGACTCGCCCTGGTTGATGTCGGTCGGGTCCTCCCCCTCGCGGTACACCGCGGCCCGTGGCAGCACCTCGCGGGCGGGCAGCCAGTAGGCGAAGAACGCCTCCGGCAGGCTCAGCGAGCTCCCCGGCGCGGTCACCGCGACCGTGGTCATCAGCACCCGGCCCGACGTCGGGTAGGTCGGCGCGCCCATGACCGTGATCACGTCCTTGCCGTCGACCTTCCCGAACAGGTCGTGGGTCTCCCCCGGCGACCAGGTCACGTACGGCACAGGGACGAGCGCGATGATCGCGGCCAGCACAACAAACAGCACGGCCGACACCGTCGCCGTCCACGTCTGCTTGGTCACGTGCGCCCTCTCTGCGGCCTCAGTCCGCCCACCTACGAGCCTCGACCCTACCCTGCCCACGCGCCTCCGGCTTGGCTGGTGTTGGACAATGGTGGACACATCACGTGAGGAGCCTGCGATGACCGACCCCGCCGACCCTGGCCGCCCTGATCCGGACGGCGAGGAGGAGGCACTGCTGCGCTTCCTGGCCCAGTTCGGCATCACACCGGGCCCGGACGGCCGGCTCGACCTGGAGCAGCTGCTCGGTCGGATGCAGGGAATGATGGGCGCGTTCACCACCCAGATGGCCAGCTTCGGAAAGTCCGACGCCAGCGGCATGAACTGGGGCTTCACCAAGGACGTGATCCAGCGCGCGACGGCTGCGGCGGGATCCGATCCGGCGCCGGCGCCCTCCGACCTCAGCCGGCTGCGGGACGCGGTCGCGCTCGCGGACCTCTGGCTGGACGAGGAGATCTCGTTCCCGCGGCTCAGCGCACCCGCGACGGCCTGGACCCGCGCGGAGTGGGTGGACTCGACCTACGCCACCTGGCAACAGCTGGTGCGTCCGGTGGTCAGCCAGCTGGGTATTGCCTTGCGCGGGCTGGTGGAGGGCCAGGCGGAGGCGGCCGCCGTCGAGCCGATGATGCGCATGGCGCTCTCGGGCATGTTCGCGTCCCAGGTCGGGGCGTCGCTGGCCAGCCTCGCCACCACGGTGGTCAGCGCGGGCGACATCGGCCTGCCACTCACCGAGGAGCCACGGGTGGCCCTGCTGCCCACGAACGTCGCAGCGTTTGCCGACGGCCTGGAGGCCGACCCCGCGGACATCCTGCTCTTCCTTGCCATCCGCGAGACCGCCCGGCAGCGCCTGTTCGGCGCGGTCGGCTGGCTGGGCCCGCAGCTGCTCGCCCTCGTCGAGCACTACGCCCGTGACATCGCGATCGATCCCGACGGGCTGGAGCAGGCGATCGAGGGCCAGCTCGGCTCGGCGATGACCGCCGGCCAGCTGGAGGACGCCGGTCAGGCCCTGGCCGGGGAGCTGTTCGCACCGCAGCTGACCGAAGAGCAACGAGAGGTACTCGAACGCCTCGAGACCCTGCTCGCCCTCGTGGAGGGCTGGGTGGACGAGGTCGTCGCGCAGGTCACCGGGACGCGAATGCCTGCGGCCGCCGCCCTCACCGAGACCCTGCGACGGCGCCGCGCGTCCGGCGGGCCCGCGGAGTCGGCACTCAAGTCGCTGGTCGGTCTGGAACTGCGGCCCCGGCGCACCCGGGACGCGGCGAACCTGTGGGCAGCGACTCGCGCCGCGCGCGGCGCCGAGGCGAGGGACTCCGCCTGGGCCCACCCCGACCTGCTGCCGACGACAGCCGACCTGGCCGATCCGCTCGGGTTCGCCGCCGAAGGCCACTCCAGTGGCGCCCTCGACGAACTGGACGCAGAACTCGCGAAGCTCCTCGACGAGGAGGGCGGCAGCACCCTCTGACGGTCTCCCGGGGGAGAGAGTCAGGAGCCCCGACCGGCGCACACGAACCCGGGGTGGGGCCTAGAACGGCGAATCGGGCTCGTCCCCGACCGGCCCCGAGTCGGCGGCGTGCTGATAGCCCTGCAGGAAGGCCTTGGCGCGCTCGAGGTGCGGGTACCCGGCCAGCAGGTCGTGGAACGCCGCAGAGTGGTTGGGCTCGAACAGGTGTGCCAGCTCGTGCAGGATCACGTAGTCGGACACCCACAGCGGCATCGTGCGCAGCCGCGCGGAGAGCCGGATGCTGCCGTCCGCCGAAGTACAGGACCCCCAGCGTCGCTGCTGGTTGCCGACCCACCGCACCGTGAAGACCGGCAACGGTACCCCGGTACGCGTCGCGAGGTAGGAGTCGTACAGGTCGCGGGCGCGCCGCATGAGGTCGTCCTCCTGGGCCGGGAGGCGGCGGCCGGCCTCGCGACGCAGGAACTTCTCGACCAATGGCGGCACCAGCTCGCGCTCCTGGGCAGCGGTCAGCCGGGCCGGGACCAGCGCGACCAGGCGTCCACGCTCCCGGAAAACGGTGAGCGTGCGCCGTCGCCGCGCACTGCGCCGAACCTCCACCTCGGGCTGCGTCATGGCCGACACGTTACGACACGCCACCGTCAGGTCAGTTGACCGACGGCGAGGCGCGCACTACGTTCTAACCGCGAGGCCCCCGGTGGCCGGTCCGCTCGCAGGGGAAGGCAAGCGGAACCGCGGCTGGGGGCTCTCGCACGCCGGGCCCCGTACGCTGCCGTAAGCGGTGCGCGGGGCATAGACTGACCGGCAGTCCGCTGCCGAGCCCCACCCGGGGGTGAAGCCGATCTACAGGAGGAAAGACGTGGCCAAGGACACCTACAGTGGTTCGTTCTACTGCGTGAAGTGCAAGGACCACCGGGACGCAACCGGCGATGTCGTGGTCAACGAAAAGGGCACGCGGATCGCCAAGGCGAAGTGCCCCGTGTGCGGCACCAACCTCACGCGGTTCCTGCCCAAGGCCTGAATCGATACGTGCAGAGCGCCGGCCGGTGGCCGGCGCTTTGCTGTACCCGTCAGGTGTTGCCCGTTCGGGCCGCGGTGTTGTCCGTCCGTCCCGAACCCTTGCGGGCGTGTGCTGTGAGGAGACAGCCTGCCCGATGTGACACCCACCCCGCGTCTGGTCCTGGTCCGGCCGGCAGCCGCCGTCTGGCGGTCCGCCGGAGTGCTGCAGGTGGGCATCGATCCGCCAGCGCTGGTCCTGGACGGGGTGCCCAGGGGACTCGCCGACGCGGTCGGCCTGCTGTCCCGGCCACGCTCCCTGGACGAACTGGGCACGCTGCTCCCCCACCTCGAGCAGCAGTGGATCGCGTGGCTGCTGGCCCGTCTGACCGACGCCGGGCTGCTTGCCCCGGTCGAGCCGGAGCCCTCACCGTCGCTGCTGGTCGTCGGTGTCGGCGCACTCGCCGAGTCGGTCGCGGGCGCGGTGACCGTTCCCGGACTCGCGGTCAAGCGCCTCGACCCGGCCGGCCTCGCCCTGCTGCCGCCGCGTCCGGAAGGCCCTGAACTCGTCGTGCTGGCGCCGGCCGCCGCCGAGCCCGACCGCGCCCTCACCGACGCCCTGTTCCGCGAGGGACGCGCCCACCTCACGGTGCGGATCGAGCCCGACCGTGCCGTCATCGGGCCGCTCGTGGTGCCGGGCCGCACGCCGTGCGTCCGCTGCCAGGACCTGACCCGCGTCCGGATGGACGCCGGCTGGCCGCACCTGCTCGCGCAGCTCTGCCGCCAGCCGATCCGGCCCGAGGCCTCACTGCTCGCCTGGGCGGGCGTCATGGCAGCGGTCCAGGTCCGGGCCTGGCTGGCCGGCTCGGCACCCGACACCTGCGGCGCCGCGCTCGAGCTCGGCCTGCCCGACTACCGGCTCTCGACAAGGAGCTGGCCTGCGCACCCCGGGTGCGGGTGCCTGGTGCCCCCAGGTTGAGTGACCGGGCAGACTGTGCCCGTGACCTCCGTTCCGGAACCGACCGATCGCGACAAGGGCCGGGTGCTCCCCGAGAGCACCTTCGGCCGCAGCGCGAAACTGCTCAGCCTGCCGCTGGGCGCCGCCGCGCGCGCCGGCGTGGGCATGGGCCGGCGCCTGATGGGGGCATCCGCCGAAGAGGTGGACGCCGCCATGCGTGACGCCGCAGCCGAACAGCTGTTCCAGGTGCTCGGCGAACTCAAGGGCGGCGCGATGAAGTTCGGCCAGGCTCTCAGCCTGTTCGAGGCGATGCTGCCCGAGGACCTGGCCGGCCCGTTCCGGGAGCGGCTGCGCAAGCTGCAGGATGCGGCTCCGCCGATGCCTTCGTCACGCGCCCAGGCCGTGCTGCGCTCGGAGCTCGGCCCGGACTGGCGCCGGCGCTTTGCCGACCTCGACCTGCGGCCTGCCGCGGCGGCCTCGATCGGGCAGGTGCACCGCGCGACGCTCACCGACGGGCGTCCGGTGGCGATCAAGATCCAGTACCCCGGCGCCGACGTGGCGCTGGCCAGCGACCTGCGGCAGATCCAGCGGCTCGCCGCCGCCGTGTCACCGCTGTCCGGCGGCCTCGACGTGGTCTCGCTCACCCGGGAGTTCGCCGCGCGGATCAACGAGGAGGTCGACTACACCCTCGAGGGCGCATCCCAGCAACAGGTGGCGCTCGCGCTGGAGGGTCACCCGCGGTTCGTGGTGCCGAAGGTGCACGAGGCGACCCGCCGCGTCCTGGTCAGCGACTGGGTGGACGGCACCAAGCTGACCAGCCTGATCGAGCGTCCCGAGGCGGAGCGCAACCGCAGCGCGCTCGACTACGTCACGTTCCTGTTCGCCGGGCCGTCGCTGGCCGGCGTCCTGCACGGCGACCCGCATCCGGGCAACTACCTGGTGATGCCGGACGGCCGGCTCGGCATCGTCGACTTCGGGCTGGTGTCGCGGCTGCCGAACGGGCTGCCGGAAGCGATGGGACGGTTGATCCGCCACGCCGTCGACGGCGACATCGCACCGATGGTCGCCGGGCTGGCGGAGGAGGGCTTCGTCGAGGACTCCATCGACGGGCAGGAACTGCTCGACTACCTCTCCCCCTTCGTCGAGCCGGCCAGTGTCGAGGAGTTCGCCTTCAACCGCGAGTGGGCGCGCAGCCAGTTCTCCCGCGTCCACGGCGACATGAGCTCCGCAGGGATCGCGACCAAACTGAACGTGCCGCCCGAGTACGCCCTGATCTACCGCGTCTGGATGGGCGGGATCGCGGTGCTCTCCCAACTCGATGTGAAGGCGAACTTCGCCCAGGTCCTGCGCGACTACCTGCCCGGGTTCGCGGGCTGAACCGTCACGGGGCGACCGGATCCAGCCGGCGTCGCTGCATCGGGACGACCAGCGCAACCATGACCAGCGCGAAGGCCAGCGAGACCCAGCCGGAGCCGACGCCCACTCCGCCCTCACGGACCGGCTTGCCCAGCCAGTCAGCGACGGACGCCCCGAGCGGGCGGGTCATCACGTAGGCGAACCAGAACGCGAACACGCTGTTCCAGCCCAGCCGGCGATAGCCGAGCACCGGCACGAGGATCAGCGCGGCGAACAGCAGGATCGACGGCGCGTAGCCCAGCCCGAGGCCGACCGCGGTGAGGTCGCCGAGCGCAGTACCCAGGGCGAAGGTCGAGATCACCGCCGCCCAGTAGAACAACTCGCGGCGCAGTGTGGTGACATCGTGCACGGAAAGGTCGCGCTCGAACCGCCACCACAGCACGAAGAGCGTGGCCAGGACGGCAGCGTAGATGCTGGCCGAGACCGCATAGGGAAGGCCCAGCACGACGTGCACCACGTCAGCGGCCATCGTGCCGAACACGCCGACCGCAGCCACCGCCAGCCAGTACACCCCGGGGGTGTAGCGGCGCATCCGAAGCTGCCAGGCGAGCGCGGCCACGAACGCCACGAAGCCGATCAGAACCGCGACGACCGGCGGCAACACCCGGATCGAGAAGTCCGAGACCGCCTCGCCCAGGGCCGTCGATGCCGCCTTCGCCAGCCAGAAATCCACGGTCGGCTCGGGAACCCTCGTCCAGCCGGACCCGTCTGCACTCACCACCGCCCCTGTGTACCAACCGGCGCCAACCGCTACGGCTTCACCGCCGTCAGGGTGAAGGTCGCCGGGAGCCGCTCGGGACGCTCGCGCAGGCGGTACTCGCCGGTCGCCCCGTCGAACGCCATCAGGCCCTCGAACGCCTCCCATGGCGCGCTGTCGTGCTCGGTGAGCGAGGTGAGCCGCAACCCGGTGTCCACGACGGCGGTGACGATCTCACCGATGCCGTGGTTCCACTCCACCGATTCGGGCGAGGCGACTTCGCCCTCCCCGCCGTAGGTGACCGCGTCACGCCAGACCATCGGCTCCCGCTGCTCGTAATAGGGGAACTCGATCGCCAGAGCGGTCGCGCCGGGGCCGGAGATCCACGGCTGCTGGCCGCGGTCGACGGGCTCGCGTCCGACCACCACCGGAGTCAGCGCGTTCAGCACGGGATGGCCGTCGCGGATGAACAGCCGTCCGCCGGGACGCAGCAGGCCGGCCACCGTGCGCGCCCAGCGGGCGATGTCGGGCAGCCAGCAGATCGCGCCGATGCCGGTGTAGACGAGATCGAAGGTGCGTCCGGCCAGCGCCTGCGGCGCCGAGTAGACGTCGGACTCCACATAGTCGATCGCCGCACCGGCGCGCTCGGCCAGGTTCCGCGCTTCGGCGAGCGAGACCGGCGAGAGGTCGAGCCCGGTGAGGCGTCCGCCGAGCCGGTGCAGGCTGAGCGTGTCCGTGCCGATGTGGCACTGCAGGTGCAGCACGTCGAGGCCGGCGAGGTCTCCCAGCCGCGGCAGGTCGAAGCGCACCACGTCGGAGATCGCGTCCGGGTCGCCGAGCAGCCGGTCGATGTCGTATCCGACCGCGTGGATCGGTGCCCTGCTGTCCCAGTTCGCCCGGTTCACGTCCAGGTAGTCCATGGCGGCACCCTAGCGACGTGTCGCGTCCCGGCCGCTGAAGCTGCCAGATGTGACCCCTGTGAAAGGCGGGACGCGTTCGGCGGCCAGATCGCGACAAGGGGCGCGTGACGTGATCCGGCCGCTGAAGCGGTCCCACTGTGATCACGTGTCACAGCCAGCGGCGCCGGCGGCCAGATCGCGACAGGCACAATCGAGACATGAGCCAACCGATCGAGGACTACGGACTGCTGAGCAACTGCCGCACGGCCGCACTCGTGTCGCGAGGCGGCAGCATCGACTGGTTCTGCCCGCCGCGATTCGACTCGGCCTCCGTGTTCGGGGCGCTGCTCGGCGATCAGGGCAACGGTCGCTGGGAGCTCCGTCCGGCCGACCCGGACGCGACGGTGAGCCGGCACTACGACGGCGACACGTTCGTGCTGGTGACGCGCTGGGAGACCGGCTCCGGAGTGGCGCAGGTGCAGGACGTGATGCCGATCGACGACGAGCGGCTCGACATCGTGCGCCGGGTGGTCGCGGTGAGCGGACGCGTGACGTTCGAGACCCGCCTGACCATGCGCTTCGACTACGCACGGGCGATCCCGTGGGTGCGGCAGGTCGGGACGCAGGACCAGCCCGCCCTCGAGGCCACCGCGGGCCCGGACGCGCTGGTCGTCCGCGGCGTCCGCCTGGAACCGGGCGACCACTCGCATCTGGGCTCGTTCACGGTCGCGGAGGGCGAAGTGGTCGACCTGGTGGCGTCCTGGCACCCGTCCCACACCGACGACCCGGGCCGACTCGACGTGGACGCAGCACTCGCACGCACCCGTGCCTGGTGGCGGGACCGGGCCGACCAGATCGACCACTCGGGTCCCCACCACGCCGAAGTCGTGCGGTCACTGCTGGTGCTGCACGCCCTCAGTCATCGCGACACCGGCGGGATCGTCGCTGCCGCGACCACCTCGCTGCCGGAGGAGTTCGGCGGCTCCCGCAACTGGGACTACCGCTACGTCTGGCTGCGCGACGCCGCGCTCACGCTCGAGGCGCTGGTCGCGCACGGCTTCCTCGGCGTCGCGGAGAGCTGGCGACGCTGGCTGCTGCGTGCCGTCGCGGGGGACCCGGCGCAGATGCAGATCATGTACGGCATCGCCGGCGAGCGGGACCTCGCCGAGCGCGAACTGGACAGCCTGCCCGGCTACGCGGGTTCTGCGCCGGTGCGAATCGGCAACGGGGCGGTCGGCCAGTACCAGGCGGACGTGGCCGGTGAGGTGCTGGTAGCGCTGGAGGCGGCACGCCAGGCCGGGCTCGCCGAGGACGAGTTCTCCTGGCCGCTGCAGCGGGCGATCATCGACCACGTGCTCGACCGGATGGATCGGCCCGACCGCGGCATCTGGGAGATCCGGGGCGCGCCGCGGATGTTCACCCAGTCGCGGGCGATGATGTGGGCCGCGTTCGACCGGGGTGTGCGCGCCGTCGAACGCGACGGGCTGCCCGGCGACATCCACGCCTGGGCTGCGGCCCGCGACCGCCTCGCAACGGAGATCGACGCCCACGGCGTGGTCGACGGGCACTTCGTCCAGGGCTACGGCTCCGAGGACGTGGACGCTGCGCTCCTGCTGCTCCCCCAGGTCGGCTACTGCTCCCCCGACGACCCGCGGATGCTGGCCACGGTCACGCGGATCGAGCAGGACCTGATCCGCGACGGCTTCGTGCACCGGTACCGGACGTCGTCGGGGGCTGACGGCCTCGGCGGCGGGGAGAACGCGTTCCTGGCGTGCAGCTTCTGGCTGGTGGAGCAGTACGCGATGAGCGGACGGCGCGACGATGCGGCGGCCCTGATGGATCGCGCCTGCGCCGCGTCCAACGACCTCGGCCTGCTGTCCGAGGAGTACGACCCGGCCACCGGCCGCCAGGCGGGCAACCTGCCGCAGGCGCTCTCCCACCTCGCCCTCGTCCGCGCCGCCGACGCCCTCAACGGCCACGGCGGACGCGCAGCCCACCGCCGGTAGCCGACTCGAAGTCCGCTATTCGGTGGCGAGGATGGCGAGGACGGCCTCGGCGTACTGCTCGCACTTCACCCTGCCGACGCCGGGAATGGCGAGCAGGCCGGCGGCATCCGTGGGACGGTCCTCCGCGATGGCCATCAGGGTGGCGTCAGTGAAGATCACATAGGCGGGCACCGAGCGCTCCTTCGACAGGGCGAGGCGCCAGGCGACCAGCCCGGCGTAGGTGTCCTCGTCGTAGCCGGGCGGGCAGTCGGCGTGGCGGCGCAGTTTGCGCTCGGCACCGGTGTGCAGCGGCTTGCCGCAGACCCGGCACGTGGCGCTCAGCGCGGACGTGGGCTTCGCCCGCGGTTGCCGCCCCCGCCGCGCCGCGACCGGGACCAGCAGATCAGCAGCTGCCGCTTCGCCCGTGTGATGCCCACGTAGAACAGCCGGGCCTCTTCGGCGACCTGTTCGGGTCCGGCGGCCAGGGACAGTGGCAGCGTGCCCTCCTGCACCCCGACCAGCGCCACCGCCGACCACTCCAGGCCCTTGGCGGCGTGCAGAGTGGACAACGTCACCCCGTCCGAGCTGAGCGGGTGCTCGGCCTGGGCGCGCGCGGTCAACTCCTCGACGAAGGCGCCGAGCGACGCCGTGCCCGCACCCGTCGCCGCCTGTGCGGACGCCACATCCTCGGCGAGCGCGAGCACCGCAGCCAGCGACTCCCAACGCTCCCGCACCCTGCCCTGGCCCGACGGCGGCTGGTCGGTCCAGCCGAGGCGGGTGAGCACGTCGCGGCAGGCGTCCACCGCGCCCTCTCCGGGGTCGCGCCGGGACCGCTCGGTGAGCGTCCCGATTACCTGGCGCACCTCGGGCCGGTCGTAGAACCCCTCGCCCCCGCGGACGGTGAACGGGACGCCGGCCTGCGCCAGCGCGGACTCGAACAGCGGCGACTGGGCGTGCACCCGGTACAGCACGGCCTGTTCGCGCCATGGCACCCCGGCCTCGTGCTGCTCGACCAGCCAGCGCGCCACCGCGGTGGCCTCGTCGTACTCGCTCGCGCAGGGCAGTACCCGCGGCGCCGGCCCGGGCTCGCACTGGGACTCCAGCACGACCGTGCCCAGCCGGGTGTTCCGGGCGACCGTGTTGGCCAGCTCGACCACCTGTGGCGTGGACCGGTAGTCACGCACCAGGCGCACCACGGTCGCGTCCGGGAACCGCCCGGCGAACCCGGTCAGGTAGGACGGCGTCGCGCCGGCGAAGGAATGGATGGTCTGGGCGGGGTCACCGACCACGCAATGGTCGCGTCCGGTGCCCCACCAGTGGTCGAGCAGGGTCTGCTGGACGGGGTTCACGTCCTGGTACTCGTCGACGACGAGGTGCCGGTAGGTGGCCCGCACTTCTTCGGCGATATCGGCGTGCTCGCCCAGCAGCGCCACCGCGCAGAGCAGGATGTCGTCGAAGTCGATCACCCCGCGGTCGGACTTCACCTGTTCGTAGCGGCCCAACACCCGGCCCACCTGCGCGGCGTCGAGGCCGGACACCTCGCGTCCGGCCGGTTCGGCGAGCTCGGCATAGTCCGACGGCGTGACGTTGGTGACCTTCGCCCACGAGACCTCCGTGAGCAGGTCGCGCAGCGTGCTCGAGTCGGGATTCAGCCGCAGCCGGCGGGCGGCCTCGGCCACCATGCCCATGCGCTCGTCGCTGACCGCGGGCAGCTGGGAGCCGTAGGCCCGCGGCCAGAAGTACTGGGCCTGGCGCAGCGCCGCCGAGTGGAACGTGCGCGCCTGCACGGCGGGGACGCCGAGTTCGCGCAGCCTCGATCGCAGCTCCCCCGCAGCGCGGGTGGTGAAGGTGACCGCGAGCACCGCGTTGGCCGTGTAGGTGCCGGTGGCGACGCCGTACGCGATCCGGTGGGTGAGCGCGCGGGTCTTGCCGGTGCCCGCGCCCGCGATCACCACCACGGGAGCGCCGAACCTGGTCGCGACCTGCTGCTGCTCGGGATCGAGCCCGGCGAGCAGTGCGGACGGTTCGGCGATCACGGGAGCCACCTTACGGAGTCGATGTGACACAACCGTCGGCGCCCACCCCTGCTCCTCGTGGTTCGTTCCTCACCACCCGTCAAGACTCCACGCGTCCCGGTCGCTCCGCGACCGTCACACGTGGCGTCTAGGGTGTGTTGCACCATGCAGTTCCACCACGCACAGACCGCCGCAGAGCTCGTCGAACAGCTCGTCGCGCTGTGGTCGGGGCCGCGCGAGGATCCGTTCGCGTTCGACCTGGCCGTCGTCCCCGGCCCGGGCTTCCAGCGCTGGCTCTCCCAGCAGCTGGCCACCGCGGACGATCCGGCCGGGGTGTGCGCGGGGGTGGAGTTCGCCTCGCTCGAGGCCCTCGAGTGGCGCCTCGACGGACGCGACGACCCGTGGCGTCCGGAGCGACTCGCCTGGCTGGTGCAGCAGGTGGCGACGACCTGCGACGATCCCGAACTGGAGGTGCTGCGTCGCCATCTCGGCGCCTCGCGCGAGACCTACACTGCCGGACGCCGGATCGCCGGCCAGTTCGCCGGCTACGCGCGGCACCGTCCGGCGATGCTCGCCGCCTGGGCCGATGGCGCGGACACCGGCCCGGATGGACGCCCGCTCGCCGAGAACGCGTGGCAGGCCCACCTGTACCGTCTGCTCGTCGCCGAGTCGGGCGCGAATCCGGTCGAACGCCGCGGTGCACTACTCGAACGGCTGCGCGAGGGCCCGGTGGCGGGGCTGGCGCACCGGATCGCGGTGCTCGCCCCACGCCGCCTCGACCCCGCCACCCTCGACCTGCTGGATGCTCTCGGCACGCACCACCGACTCGACGCGCTGCTGCTCGCGCCCACGCCCTCACGCAAACCCGTGCCCGGCACTGCCGGGCTGCGCCGCACCGAGTTCACCCGCCCGGTCGGCCACCCACTGAACGAGGCCCTCGGGGCGGTCGCCGACGAGGCCGCGCTGCTGGTGGGCCCCCGCGACATGGTCCCTGCCGAGCAGCGGGTGAGGACCGTGCCGGCCGCCGCACGGAGGGCCGGCGACACGCTGCTGGGCTGGCTGCAGGCCGACCTCGCCGCCGACGTCGCAGTCCCCTCCCCTCGCGTGCTCTCCGCGGGCGACCACTCGGTGCAGATCCACCTCTCCCACGGCCGCGACCGGCAGGTGGAGGTGCTCCGCGAGGTACTCACCACCGTGCTTGCGGATGATCCGTCCCTGGAGCCGCGCGACGTCGCCGTCCTGACCCCCGACGTGGACGCGTTCGCCCCGCTGCTGGCGGCCGCCTTCACTGCCCCCGCAGGAACCCCGAACCACCCCGCCCAGCGGTTCCGGGTGCAGGTCGCCGATCGTTCCGTGGCGCAGGTGAACCCGATGGCCGGGCTGTTGCTCGACCTGCTCCGGCTGCCGGACGGCCGTGCGGAGGCGTCTACGCTGCTCGAACTGTGCGCCCACCCGGCGATCGCCCAGCGGTTCGGCTTCGGCACCGACTCCCGCGAGCGCCTGGTCGACCTGGTCGAGCGGGCCGGCATCCGCTGGGGACTCTCGGCCACGCAGCGCGAGTCCTTCGGCCTGGGCGGCTTCCCGCAGAACACGTGGATCGCCGGGCTCCAGCGCATGCTGCTGGGCGTCACGCTCGCCGAGACCGACCTGGTCGCCGCCGGAACCGTGCTTCCGCTGGACGACGTCGAGTCCTCCGACGTCGACCTGGTCGGAGGGCTCACGGAGCTGGTCGGACGGCTGTCCCGGCTGATCGCCGAGTTCGGCAAGCCGGCCACGCTCACGGACTGGGCGGCACGGTGCCGGGCGGGCCTGGAGGCACTCGTCGAACTCCCCTCCGGGCAGGACTGGCAGCTCGCCGACGTCTGGTCCGGGCTGGCCCGTCTCGCCGAGCGCGGCGGCACCGCCGGCACCCTCCTCACCCGCCACGCCGCCCTGCGCGCCCTGGAGCAGGAGTTCACGGGCTCACCGGCTCGCGGTGGCTTTGGCAACGGCGCCCTGACGGTGTGCGGGCTGGGCTCGCTGCGCCACGTACCGCACCGGGTGCTGGTCCTGCTCGGCTGGGACGCGAACTGCTACCCCCGCCCCGCACGCCGGCACGGCGACGACCTGCTCGGGCTCGAACCGAGGGTCGGCGATCCGTCCGCGGCCATGGCCGACCGGCAGGTGCTGCTGGACGCCGTGCACGCGGCCGGCGAGCAGCTCGTCGTCATCGCCCAGGGGCGCAGCGAGGCCACCAACGAGGACGTCCCGCTGTCCGCACCGATCGTCGAACTGCTCGAGGCGCTCGACCTCACCGCGACCACCGCCGGCGGCGTCGGGGCATCCGTGGCCGTCACCGTCCGGCACCCGCTGCAGCCGTTCGACCCGGGCTACTTCGATCCCGCCCGTACCGACCTGCGCAGCGCCGACCGGCTGGCCCTCGACGCGGCCAGGGCCCTCCTCGCCGAGCCGGTGCAGCCCCGCGGACGGTACGCGCTCGAGGCCTTGCCGGAGCCGGACCTGACCCGTGGCGTCAGCCTCGACGACCTGGTCGGGTTCTTCGGGCACCCGGCACGTGCGCTGCTGCGAACGCGAGCCGGCGTCAGCTTCGCCGACAACCCGGAGGCGGGCGACGCGATCCCGATCGAACCCGACGGCCTGGCCCGGTGGCAGATCGGCAACCGCGTGCTGCAGCGGCTGCGTGCCGGCCACGACCAGCAGGCCGTGGTGCGGGCGGAGTGGCTGCGCGGCGAGGTGCCGCCCTTCGCGCTGGGCCAGGCGCTGATCGACCGGGTCGTGAACGAGGCCCGGCGGTCGGTGCGAGAGGTGCCGGCCGGGCTCGCCGAGGCCACCCTGCACGACCTCGCCCTCGACGTCGACGTGCCCGGCCACGGCCGCGTGCCGCTGGTCGGGAGGGTCACCACCCACGACCGCGAACTGCTACAGGTCGAGTTCTCCAGCCTGCAGCCCCGGCACCGGCTGGCCGCCTGGCTGCGGCTGCTCGCCCTCGCCGCCGCCGAGGACGGCCCGTGGCGGGCCCGGGTGGTGGGGAAGGGCCGGCTCGTCGCCTACGAGGCACCGCCGCGCACCGCTGCGTCCGCGCTGCTCGGCCGCTACCTGCAGTTGTACGCGCTCGGGCTGTCCCGTCCGCTGCCGGCCCTGCCACGGCTCGGTTTCGCCTGGGCCGAGTACCGCCTCAGCCGGCGCGACCCCGAGGATCGTCTGCTCAGTGGCAAGAACTTCGCACGCTCCTGGGAGTTCGACTCGGACGCATCCTGGAAGGCGTTCTTCGACTATCCCGCCCTGCTCGACCTGCCCGCGTCCGAAGTCTCCGTGCCCGGTGCGGAGTCCTCCGAGCGCACGCTGGTCGGCGCGCTGGCGAGCAGCATCTGGGGCCCCGTGATGCTCGCGGAGGTCGCCCCATGATGTCCCTCGATCCGGCAGGCCCGCTGCCGCGGGGCACGGCCGTGCTGGAGGCCAGCGCGGGCACCGGCAAGACCTACGCGATCGCCGCGATCGCCGCCCGCTACCTCGCCGAGGGCCTGGTGCCGGCCGACCGGCTCACCGTGATCAGCTTCAGCCGGATCGCCTCGGCCGAGCTGCGTACCCGCGTCCGGGACCGGCTCCGCAGTACCGCAGACGTTCTCAAGCGCCACCTCGCCGGCACACTCGCCGACACCCCCGACCCCACTGACGCGCTGCTGATCGACGCGCCCGCCGACGAGGTGCACCAGCGCATGGCGCGGCTGAACCGGGCGATCTCGGGGCTCGACGCGGCGACCATCATGACGATCCACCAGTTCTGCCAGGCGATGCTGGAAGAACTGGGCGTGCTCGCCGAGCAGGATCCGCAGGCCACGCTCGTCGAGGACCTCACTCCCCTGCTGGACCAGGTGGTCGACGACCTCTACCTGGCCCGGTACGCCAGGACCGGCGCCGAGCCGCCGTTCGGCCTCGATGCCGCCCGCGCGCTCGCCAGGGCGGCCGTAGAACGTGCGGAGGCGCCCCTGGTGCCGCGCCGGCTGCTCGGCGCCCGGGCCGAGCGGCTCGAGTTCGCCGCAGCCGCCCGCACCGAGATCGAACGCCGCAAGCGGCGCCTCGGCCTCTACTCCTTCGACGACCAGCTCACCCGGCTGCGCGACTCGCTGCGCGGCGCGTCCGGACAGGTGGGGCTGGAGCGGCTGCGCCGCCGCTGCCAGGTGGTGCTGGTCGACGAGTTCCAGGACACCGACCCCGTGCAGTGGGAGATCCTGCGCACGGCGTTCCACACCCACGTGCCGCTGGTGCTGATCGGCGACCCGAAACAGTCGATCTATGCCTTCCGCGGCGCGGACGTGGATGCCTACACCGACGCGGTGGCCGTCGCCGACCAGAAGTACTCCCTCGACCGCAACCACCGCTCGGACGCGCCGGTGGTGGCGGCGGTGAACGCCCTGTTCCACAACGCGGTGCTCGGAGACGGCATCGGGGTACCGCCAGTCACGGCCAGCCACGGGGGCTCCAGGCTCCGGCTGCCGGACGGCTCGGCCTGGACAGCACCCCTGCGGCTGCGCTGCCTCGCCCCCGAACAGCCGGTCAGTGCCAGGGACGCACGCACCGAGATCGTCGCCGACGTCGTCGCCGAGGTGGTCGGTCTGCTCACCTGCGGCGCCCAGGTGATCGAGAAGGGCGAGCCGCGCGCGCTGCGGGCCAGCGACGTCGCGATCCTGGTGAGCACGAACAAGCGGGGACGCGCGATCACAGACGCGCTCACCGGAGCCGGCGTCCCAGTCTCCTTCTCGGGCGCCGATTCGATCTTCGCCACCCACGCCGCCACCGACTGGCTCGCCCTGCTGCAGGCCCTCGAACAGCCCCGGCGGGCGGCCGTCCGCGCCGCGATCCTGACCGACTTCGTGGGGGCCGACCTCACCGGCCTGGCCACCGCGACCGACGAGCAGCTCACCGGCTGGGCCGGACTGCTGCAGGGGTGGGGTCGGGTGCTGGCCAACCACGGGGTCGCGGCCCTCTTCGCTGCGGTGCAGGCGGACGGCAGGGCGGGCACGCCCGGGCTGGCGGAGCGAGTGCTGCGGCGCCCGCGGGGTGAGCGCGATCTGACCGACTACCGGCACCTCGCCGAGATCCTGCACTCCCGGTACTCCGACGGTGTCCGCGGCCAGGCGCTCGTAGCCTGGCTGGCCGAGGAGATCGCGCGCGCAGCTGCCACCTCCGACCGTGTGCGGCGGCTGGAGACCGACCGGGAGGCGGTCCAGATCATGACCGTGCACAAGGCGAAGGGTCTGCAGTTCCCGGTCGTGCTGCTGCCGGAGGCCGCCGATCTGTGGGTACCCGACGACGACGGCGATCGTGCGATCGCGTTCCACGCCGACGGCACCCGGGTGCTCGACCTCGGCGGCAGTTCGGCGCCGGGGCGCGAGGCGCGCTGGAATGCCACCGCCCGCGAGGAGGCCGAGGACCGGCTGAGGTCGCTCTATGTGGCGACCACCCGCGCCCAGTCGCAGCTCACCATGTGGTGGGCACGCACGAAAGGCACCACCGCAGCCTCCCCGCTGCACCGGCTCCTGTTCCGCCGCCGCGACCACCTCGAGGCGCCCGAAGCCGCCTACCCGCTCGATGAGCCGCCCGGAGAGGGTCATCCCCGCAACCTCGAGTGGCTGGCAGCGGCCGGCATCCGAGTGGAGGACTGCCGCCCGGCCATGTCCAGCCACCTGCCGCGGCCGGATGCCCCGGCACCGGAGCTGCGCGCCGAACCGTTCACCCGAGCCATCGATGCCGTGTGGCGTCGCACCTCCTACTCGGGGCTGACCGAGGCCGTGCACGCGCGCACGCCGGTCGGCCTCACCGCCGAGGGAGTCGTCGACGACGAGCCCGACGGCGAGGACGTCGCCAGCACGCCCGCCGCGCAGGGCCCGGACGGCACGCCGTCCCCCATGGCCGACCTGCCCGGCGGCACCGCGTTCGGAAGCCTCGTGCACCACGTGCTGGAGAACCTCGACTGGTACGCGCCCACGACCTCCGACGAGCCCGCGCTGGCCGGGCGGCTGCTGGCGGAGACCACCGCGGCCGCCCTGCGTTGGCCGGTCGCCGGCGTCACCCCGGATGCGCTCTGCGAAGCAATGCTGCCCAGCCTGCTCACCCCGCTCGGCCCGCTCACCGGCGGACTGCCCCTGGCCGCAATCCCCACCGCGGACCGGCTCAGCGAGCTCACCTTCGAGTTCGCGCTCGGCCACGCCGGGTCCCGCACCACGCTGGGTGACGTCGCCGCGCTGCTGGAGCGCTGGCTGCCTGCCGACGACCCGCTGGCCGACTACCCGAGAGAACTCGCGCACCCGGTGCTCGGCAGCCAGGTGCTGCGCGGCTTCCTGACCGGCAGCATCGACTCGGTGCTGCGGGTGCCGGGCCCCGACGGGCCGCGGTTCGTCGTGGTCGACTACAAGACCAACCGCCTCGGCCCCGCGGAACTCACCCTCGGCCACTACGACCGCTCGGCGATGGTGGCGGAGATGGTCCGCACGCACTACCCGCTACAGGCGATCCTGTACGCGGTGGCCCTGCACCGGTTCCTCGCCTCCCGGCTCGACGGCTACAACCCGGAACGGCACCTCGGCGGGGTGGGGTACCTGTTCGTCCGTGGCATGGGCGGACGCGATGCCACTCCGGGTCCGGACGCCACCACCACCGGCGTGTTCGACTGGTTCCCGCCGGGCGGGCTGGTGGCTGAACTGTCCACGCTGCTGGCCGATCGGAGGGTGCCATGACCGATCTCGCCACCAGCCTGCAGCCGGGCCTGCTCGCCGACGTGCACGCCACCGGCGCGCTGTCGTGGGCCGACGTCCACGTCGCCCAGAAGGTGTCGTTCCTGTACTCCGAGACCGACCAGCGGGTGCAACTGGCGCTCGCGCTCGCCGTCCGCGCCCTGCGGGCGGGCTCGACCTGCGTCGAGCTGTCCGCGGTTGGGCGCGACCGGCTCGAGGCGGACGAGGAGATCGTGGGCGTGCCGGACGAGCTGTGGCCCGACCCGGTGCAGTGGCGCGCGGCCATCGAGACCAGTCCGCTGGTCGGAGTCGGCGCCTCCGGCGGGGGCGAGCGTCCGCTGCGGCTGGTCGGCGATCTGCTCTACCTGGAGCGGTACTGGCAGGAGGAGTCGATCGTCGCCACCCAGCTCAACGCCCGTCGTGACCGGGTGCCCGAGCCGATCCCGCTCGAGGGGCTGCGCGCGGCCCGGGCCGAACTGCTTACCGACGACGACACCGACCAGGCCGTCGCAGCCATCGTGCCCGCGCTGGCCGGCGTGACCGTGGTGGCAGGCGGTCCCGGGACGGGCAAGACCCACACGCTGGCACGCCTGCTCGGCGTGCTCCACCGCACGCTGCCAAAGCCGCCGCTGGTCGCGCTCGCCGCGCCCACCGGCAAGGCGGCGGTGCGCATGCAGGAGGCGTTGTCCGAGGCCCTGTCCGATCCCCGCTCTCCGCTGCCGGCCGATCTGGCCGACGCGCTGGGCGGGCTGGAGGCGAGTACGATCCACCGGCTGCTGGGGTGGGTGCCCCAGGCGCGTTCCCGGTTCTCCCACCACGCGGCCAACCCGCTGCCGCACGACGTGGTGGTGGTCGACGAGGCGTCGATGGTGAACGTGACGTTGATGGCGCGGCTGCTGGACGCGCTGCGACCGCAGGCCCGGCTGGTGCTCGTCGGCGATCCCGACCAACTGGCCCCGGTGGAGGCCGGTGCGGTGCTGGCCGACATCGTGGCCGCCCCGGCGCCGGCGAGCACGCCGCTCGCCGAGACACTCGCGGCGCTCGACCTGCCGGCGTCCGGCCCGGTGGTGCGGCTGCGGCACAACTACCGTTCGGTGCCGGGCATCACCCGCCTGGCCGAGGCGGTGCTCGCCGGTGATGCGGACGCCGTGCTGGACCTCGCCGGCGGCGCCACCGACGGGGTGCGGTTCGCGCCCACCGCCACCCAGACCGACCTCGCGGACCGCGTGGTCCGCACCGGGCGCGAACTGGTCGCCGCCGCCCGCGAGGGCCGCGTCGGCGCAGCCCTGGCGGCGCTGGACGAGCACCGGCTCCTCTGCGCGCACCGCCGCGGACCGTATGGGGTCGCGCTGTGGTCGCGGCAGGTCGAGGAGTGGCTGGTCGCCGCGATGGACGACTTCGACCCGACCCCTGCCTGGTACGCCGGACGCCCGGTCCTGGTCACTCAGAACTCTCCCGACCTCGGGGTCTACAACGGCGACACCGGTGTCGTGGTGAACCTCGGCGGCGTGCTGCAGGCCTGCTTCGCGCGGGGCAACCGGGTGCACCAGGTCTCGCCGTTCCTGCTGGAGGGTGTGCAGACCATCCACGCGATGACCGTGCACAAGGCTCAGGGCAGCCAGTTCGACCGGGTCACGGTGGTGCTGCCCGCGCCGGATTCGCCACTGCTCACCCAGGAACTGCTCTACACCGCGATCACCAGGGCGAAGCAGGAAGTGACCCTGATCGGGTCGCCGGAGTCGCTCGCGCTGGCGGTGCGGCAGCGGGCGCGACGCGCGTCCGGCCTGCGGGAGCGACTCTGAGTACGGGGAAAGGCCCTCAACCTAAGGTGCCGGCGAGCCAGGATTCAATCATCCGCCGTGCGATCGAGGTATGCGGCGGCAGCGTCACCTCACCGGAGGTGGTCGCCTCGCGCAGCTGGTCGACCGTGAACCAGCGCGCGCCCTCGATCTCGCCCTGCGCCATGGTGAACCCGGTGCGCATCGCCCGCGCCCGGAAACCCACCATCAGCGAGCGCGGGAACGGCCACGGTTGCGAGCCGAGGTAGGTGACCTCGTCGAGTTCTAGCGCGACCTCCTCGGCCATCTCGCGATGCACCGCTTGCTCCAGCGACTCCCCGATCTCCACGAAGCCCGCGAACACCGACACCCGGCCCGGCGCCCAACTCGGCTGGCGGCCGAGCAGCAGCCGTCCGGCGGGGTCCACGATGGCCACGATCACGGCCGGGTCGGTGCGCGGATAGAGCTCGCGCCCACAACCGGTGCACTCCCGGCCCTGCCCGCCGCGGACGGCTCTGGTGGGTGCGCCGCAGGTACTGCAGAATCGGGCGTTCGCGTGCCAACGCGCCAGGCCGGACCCGGTGAACGCCGCCTGGAGGTCGCTCGCCGACAGCCCGTCCATGATCTGGCGCAACGCCGTGACCTCGTCACCGTCCGCCCAGGTGGAGAACCACGGCCGACCCTCGATCAGGCCCAACAGGTAGTGGCGCTCGGAGTCGTAGTCGCCGGCCGTCGGCCGGGTCGCCAGCGCGCCGTCCGGCGTCACGGCCACCGCCACCTCGCCCACCGGGAGCACGACTGCGTCGGGATCAGCCCAGCTCGCCCGGACCCAGTCCGGATCAGCCCTGCGTTCCTCCACCCGATCCAGCGCGCTGCCGACCAACCAGTCACTCACGAGGTCAGGCTAACCGACCCGGGCAGCCGCTCCAGCAACGCCTCAAGCCCTGGCCGGTCAGGCAGGGACACCGGCCGCACGACCTCCGCGGTGTGCAGGTCGTAGAACACCGCGTCCACCTCGTGCACGGCGAGACCGTTCAGCTCCGCCCACGCCAGCCGGTAGCAGGCCAGCTGCAGCGGATCCGCACGCCGGGCGTCACCGGTCTTCCAGTCCACCACCTGCGGACGCCCGTCGGGGGCTTCGAAGACCGCGTCGATCCGGCCCCGAACGAGCCGTCCCCCGAGCACGAGCGTGAACGGCGCCTCCACGGCGATCGGGACCGCCGCAGCGTAGGGGCTGGCAACGAACCCCTGCTGCAGCCGCCCGAACTCCGCGCCGGCCAGCTCCGCCTCGGGCTCGTCGTCCAGCAGCGGTGACTGGTCGCGGAACCGGTGCTCGAGCCACTGGTGGAAGCCGATCCCCCAGCGCTGCGCCTCACTGACCAGCCGCGGCATCGGTCGGCGCAGCTCGGCCGCGTAGACCTCCGGGTCACGCGCCAGCCGGCCCAGCCCGGTCACGGACAGGTAGTCGGGCAGCCGCGCGGACGCACGCTCGCGCGCCGCGTCCCGCTCCGCAGCGACCAGCGCGTCCGCCCGCCGCCGCCAGCCATCGACACGCTCGGCCTGGTCCAGACTCAGGCCGGAGGTGGCGCGGTGGCCGCTGCCCTGCGCGTTCTGCCGCCGCGCGTCGACCACGCCGTCCGCCGCCTGCCGACGCGCCTGCCACGCCTCGGTGCCGCCCACCGCCGGCCACGCGGCGAGCGCGTCCAGGCCGAGCAGCGGATTCTCCGCCGGGATGTCGTCGGTGAGCTGGACGGCCTGGGCGTGCTCGGCGAGCACCATGAAGTAGTCGGACGCCTGCCGGGGCTTTACCAGCCCGGGACCCCAGGTGTGCGTGCTGGCCAGCAGGAGCTGACGGGCCCGGGTGACCGCGACGTAGGCGAGCCGGTCTTCGCCGCGCCGTTGCTGGTCGGTGAGCGCCGTGGCGAACGTCGCCATCGAAGCATGATCGACGTGGGCCAGCTGTGGCAGCGCGTCCGCGTCGCCCCGCAGCGGGTAAGGCAGCGCGGACGCGCTCCTCAGCCAGTTGCCGGTGACCCGGTCGGTGGGAAACACGTCGGCGGCCAGGCCGGGCACGAACACCACATCCCATTCCAGCCCCTTGGCCTTGTGCACGGTCAGGATCTTCACCGAGTCGGACGCGGAGACGACCGCCTGCTCCAGCCCGGTGCCGTACTCGCGTTCGGCCTCAAGGTAGGCGAGCAGGCCCGCGAGCGAGGCGTCGGCGTCGATGTCGGTGTAGTCGGCGACCGCCTGCACGAAGGTGGCCAGTGGCGCGCTGCTGCCGGGCCCGGTCACTTCCAGCTCCACCGCCAACCCCAGTACGGCGATCACCCGCTGGACGAGCTCGGTGACCGCGTCGCCGGCGTGCCGGCGCAACCGGGAAAGCTCCGCGCTGAAGGACGCGAACCGGGAGCGCGCGTCAGTGTGGTACGGCAACGGCCCCGGATCCTCCAGTGCCTCCAGCAGGCTGGGCACCGCGGCAGGATCCGTGCCGACGAGGTCCACCGCCGGCGCGTCCGGCGCGGCGCGGCTGGGGCCCCTCGCGTCCGCCAGGTCACGGGCGCGCCGGCCGAGCAGCGCCAGGTCGGGAATGCCGATCGCCCACCGGGGCGAGGTGAGCAGCCGCAGCACCGACGGATTGGCGGTGGCGTCGTCGAGGAGGGTCAGCGTCGCCACCACATCCGCGATCGCAGGCAGGTCGAGCAGCCCGCCCAGCCCGACGATCTCCGCCGGGATGTCGCGGGTCACCAGCTCGGCGTACACGTCGGCCACCTGGCTGTTGCGGCGGGCCAGCACGGCAATGCCCGACCACGCCGGCACGGCGCCCGTGTCGTGCAGGCTGGCCACCCGGTCGGCCAGCGCGGCCACCTCGTCGGGCCAGGTGGCGAACGATGCCGCTTCCACCCGTCCCGGTGGTGTGCCGGGCGGTGCGACCAGGTCGAGGTCGAGGCCGTGCGCGGCCAGCGCGGGTTCGGCCCGCACCGGTTCGGCCAGCTGGTTCGCCGCGTCGAGCACCCGTTGCCCGCTGCGCCGGTTCACGGTCAGCGCGTAGCTGGTGGCCGGCTCCCCCGCCACCGTCGGGAAGTGCCGGGAGAAGTCGAGGATGTTGCTCGCCGCAGCCCCCCGCCAGCCGTAGATCGCCTGGCACGGGTCGCCGACAGCCGTCACCGGGTGACCTCGACCGTGGTCGGCGTCCGGACCGGAGAACAGGCCGCGCAGCAGCGTGGCCTGGGCGGCGGACGTGTCCTGGTACTCGTCCAGCAGCACCACGCCGAACTCGCGACGAAGCGCCGCAGGGACGGCCGGGACCTCGGTGGCAAGTCGCGCCGCCGCAGCCATCTGGTCGGCGAACTCCACGTAGCCGAGCCGGGCTTTCAGCTCCTCGTACCGCACCACGAGCGCGGCCAATTCGAGGCGCTCGTTCATCGCCGCGCGGGCGGTCAACACGGCCGCGTACTCCTGGCCGCGCGGGTTGCGCGGCGCACCCGCAAGGGCTGCCGCGAACAGCTCGGCCTGATCGGCCAGGTCGAGCGGGTCGACCAGGTGCGAACGCAGCTCCGAGGACAGCTCCAGCAACCGCTGGGTCACGGTCGCCGGGCGCAGCCGGGACAGCTCGGTGAGGCCGGGGGTGTCCGCCACGACGCGGGCCGCGAGCCGGTACCGCGCGGCGCCAGTGATCATCCGGGCGTCGCCTTCGATGCCCAGCCGAAGACCGTGCTCGGCGACCAGCCTGCCCGCGAACGCGTCGTAGGTGAGGATCAGCTCCTCACCCGCCTCCGCGTCCTCACCGAGAACCCCGGCGTGACGCAGGGCCCGGCGCACCCGGGCGCCGAGCTCACCGGCGGCCTTCCGGGTGAACGTCAGGCCCAGCACCTGCTCGGGACGCACCTGGCCCGACCCGACCAGCCAGACCACGCGGGCCGCCATCACGGTGGTCTTGCCCGAGCCTGCGCCGGCGATGATCACCGCCGGCTCCAGCGGCGCCGTGATCGCCGACAGCTGCTGGTCGGAGAACGGGACGCCGAGCGCCTCGCCCAGCTGCAGGGGGTCGGTGAGTCTCATCGAAGCACCTGCTCCCCACGTCCGGACGCCGGACAGCTCGACGCGAAGGCGCACACCCGGCAGTGCGCCCCCGGCGTGGCGGGGAAGGATCCCTCCGCGATCACCTTCGCCGCGGACGCGATCCGCTGGTGCGCCCAGCTCGGATAGCGCCGCTCCTCCTCAGGGTCCACGTCCAGGTACGGCACCTTCTCCAGCGACTCCTGACTGAACTCCCGCGGCAGGTCTTCCGGCTTGTCCGGCAGCCGCAGGTACACCGCTGCCGCCCCGTCACAGTGGCTCCGCCCCGGCGCGACCGCGTCGAATCCCCCGGCGGCGACGGCGAGCTGGTACACGCCCAGTTGCTCCATGCCTGCGATCGCCGCCTTCGTCGGCGTCGAGCGGGAGGTCTTGAAGTCGACCACCCGCAGCCCGGCCGCGGTGCGCTCCAGCCAGTCGACCTTGCCGTCCAGCACCACGGTGATCCCGTCGACGTCCACGCTCAGGGTGAACGGCACCTCCACGCCGACCAACTCGGCGTCGCGAGCCTGCCGCCAGGCCAGGAACCGGGCGAGTCCGAGTTCCACCTCGACCCGCTCGGTGGCGGACAGCCAGGCCGCCTCGAACCGGAGCCGGTGCCAGACCTGGTCGAGCTGGTCGCGCAGTTCGGCGATGCCCCAGCCCTCGGCCACGGCCTGCTGCACGAGGAGGTGGATCAGCGACCCCAGCGACGCCGCCAGCCCGGGCTCGCCCTCGCCGCGCGCGTCGCGGGCCAGGAAGTAGCGCCGCGGGCAGGTGAGCACGCTGCCCACCTGGCTGGGGCTGAGCCGTACCAGGGAACCGTTCGGCAGCGGTTCGGGTCGACTCGTCAGATCGCGCACGCCCCACCACGACGCCGGGTCGGCCGCCGGTACCAGCGGGCGGCCCACTTCGTCTGCCGTGTCGGCGAGGCGGGCCAGTTCGGTGACCGCGGCCGAGCGAACCTCCGGCGCTGCGTCCGGGTCGCACGCCCACCGGCGCAGTTCGGCGACCAGGGCGGGCAGGGTGAGCGGCGTGCGACCCCGGTCCGGCGAGGTCGCAGGGACGCCCAGTTCGTCGAGGAACCGCGACGGAGCGTCCGCCTCGCCCTCGGTGCCGGCCGCCGCGGTGACGATCAGCCGGCGGCGGGCTCGCGAGCAGGCGAGGTGGAACAGCCGCCGCTCGGATGCCAGCAGGTCACGGTGGTCGGTGCCACCGACCAGTCCTCCGGAGGTGAGTTCGGCGGCGTCCAGCACCGTGGAGACGCGTCGTCCCACCGGCCAGGCCCCCTCCTGCACACCGGCAACGACGACCAGATCCCATTCGCGACCGCGGGCCCGATGCGCGGTGAGCACCTGCACACCACGGCCGCGCAGCCGCGACTCGCGCTCGTGGTCGGCCGGGATCTGCTGGGACGCCAGCTCGGCGAGGAACGCCCGCACGCCGCCGACACCGCCGCGCCGATCGGCCTCCGCTGCGGTCTCGAACAGTGCGCACAGTGCGTCGAGGTCGGCGTCCGCCCGACTGCCCACAGCTCCGCCGGCCCCGGACTCACGCCGCAGCTGATCGGGCCAGTCCGAGCCCTGCCACAGGGCCCAGGCGACCCGGTCGACCGGATCGCCGGCGTCCATCCGCCGCCTGGCTTCCGCCAGCACGGCGAGCAGCCCACGCAGCCGGGTCACCTCCGGCGTCGTCTCCGCCCGATCGAGCCACGCCGGCTCGTTGACCGCCTCGGCGAGCTGGTCGGCCAGCGTGACCGGCACGAGCCCCGTCCGCCCGCGCCGCCACTGCCGCGCGAGCCGACGCAGGCCCAGCGCGTCGAAGGCCGCCAGCGGCGAGGTGAGCAGCCGTACCGTCTCGTCGGGCTGCACCCCGCCCTGGGCCGTGATCGCCAGCGCCAGGAGCAGGGGACGCACCGACGGCGCCTGGGCGAGCGGGATCTCGTCGCCGGCCACCTCCACCGGAACGCCTGCCGCGACCAGCGAGCGGACGATCGGGCCCAGTTGACGACGTCCGGACCGCACCAGCACCGCCATCTCGCCGTACTCGATGCCCCTCTCCAGCCGCGCACGACGCAGTTCGGTGGCAATCGCGGACGCCTGGTCAGCCTCGCCCGCACAGGTCAGTACCCGGACGCCGTCATCCGTGGATCCGGTGGCCGGCTGGGCGCCCCCACCCGGATGGGCGCCGGGCCCGGTCGACCCCGGCGGACGCGGCAGCCGGCTCCGAACCCCGGACAGCGCGGCCCCGATGGCGGCCCCGTAGCGGTGGCCGGCCACCAGTTCCACCCGCCGGACGACTACCTCCGGCCGACCGAAGGACCGCTCGAAGTCGGCCACGGCGCGCGGGTGGGCACCACGGAAGGTCGAGCTCACGGAGTCGGGGTCGGCCGCCGCCAACACCGGCGCGTGCGCGCTGAGGGCAGCCACGAGCCCGATCTGGGCCGGGTCGAGTTCGGCGTAGTCGTCGACCAGCACCGCACCGATCTCGCCGGCGACGATGCGGGCGATCTCGACGTCGGTGAGCAGCAGGCGCACCCGGTGCACGAGCTCGGCGTAGTCGAGCACGCCCTCGGCGTCGAGCACGTCGAGGTACTCCGCGAAGAACCGGCCCAGGGCCAGCCACTCCGGTCGGCCGGCCGCCTCGCCGAACTCGACCAGGTCCTCCGGGTCGAGGCCGAGCTGTCGGGTACGAGCCAGCGCAGCCCGCACCTGGGCGGCGAAGCCCCGGGTGCCGAGTGCGTGCCGCAGCTCCCCCGGCCACGCGTGCGGACCCGCGCCGACGAGCAGTTCCCGCACCCGGTACTCCTGTTCGGGCGCCGCGAGCAGGCGCAGGTCGGGACGCCCGGCGAAACGCTGCCACAGCGAGCGGCACAGCGCGTGGACGGTGGTCACCGCGGGCTGCCAGGAACCGTCCCCGAGCTCGGCGACAACCTGGTTGCGCAGCGCGCTGGCCGTCGTCCGGCCGCCGGCCAACAGCAGCGGACCCGGCCCGTCGGCGCGACACCGCTGCACCGTCGCGTGCGCGAGCACCGTGGTCTTCCCCGTGCCCGGACCGCCGAGCACGAGCACCGGCCCCGACCAGTCCGCCAGCACGGCGGCCTGGTCGGGCGAGAGCTGCGGCAGACCGGTCACGCCGACTATGCAACCATCCGCGCCTGACACTGCGCGCGTCGTCCCGAGAGAGCGACCCCGGATGGCCGGCAGAGCGGCAGGGTCGCCGGAATCGCGGGCTCCCGTTCCGGGTCGGTTCGGCTGCAGGCTGCGCCGCCGCACTCGTCCTGCTCGCCACCCGGACGTACCCGGGCGCCGTCGACGAACCGGAGGACCTCGAGCCCGGGACCGACCTGACAGCGCTCGGGGCCGCCCGGGCGGGGTCCCCTCGTCAGGGTTGCCCCCGGCCGTCCCCCGAACCCACCGCCGGCGTGCTCCCTTCACCCTGCTCCGAGGTGGGTGCGGCCCGCTAGATTGGGGGCCGAACGCCACACGAGTCGAGAGGTCGGTCCATGACCACACCCGCGCAGCCGTCCAGCCAGGGCCAGGCCGTCCAGCTGGCACCGCCCGACATGCTCAACCTCAGCGCGCCCGCCGCGCCGGCGGTCGTTCCCGAAACCCAGGCCCCGGCCATGGCCCCGCAGGTGGACGCCGCCCAGGTGCCGGTCCTCGACGCGAAGGTGAACGACTTCCTCACCGCACTGAACTCCTCGGAGGAGAACTCGCCCACGTTCTCCGCCCAGGCCGACGCCGTGCGCAGCATGGGTGACGCCGACATCCGCAAGGCTGCCGAGACCTCCAACCGGCTGCTGCAGACCCCGGTGCGGGCGATCGAGACCGGAGGCCTCGCCGAGACCTCGAAGGTCGGCAAGACCCTGCTCGAGCTGCGCCGCACGGTGGAAGACCTCGACCCCGCCGGCGCGCGCGGCAGCAAGGGCTTCTTCGCCAAGCTGGGCATCGGGAACAACGTGACCGACTACTTCCGCAAGTACCAGAGCTCGCAGCAGCACCTCAACGGCATCCTGCACGCGCTGCGCTCCGGCCAGGACGAGCTGACCAAGGACAACGTCGCCCTGAACATGGAGAAGCAGAACCTGTGGACGGTGATGGGGCGGCTCAACCAGTACGTCTACATCGCCGAGCGGCTGGACGCGAAGCTGGCCGCCCAGATCGCCGAACTCGAACTGTCCGACTCGGAGAAGGCCAAGGCGCTCAATCAGGATGTGCTGTTCTACGTGCGCCAGAAGCACCAGGACCTGCTCACCCAACTGGCCGTGTCGATCCAGAGCTACCTGGCGATCGACATCATCATCAAGAACAACGTTGAGCTGATCAAGGGCGTCGACCGCGCGTCCACCACCACGGTGTCCGCACTGCGCACGGCGGTGATCGTGGCCCAGGCGCTGGGCAACCAGAAACTGGTGCTCGACCAGATCACGGCGCTGAACACCACCACGTCGCAGATGATCCAGCGCACCTCGGAGATGCTGAAGGAGAACTCGGCGCAGATCCAGGAGCAGGCCGCCTCGTCCACGATCGGGCTGGAGCAGCTGCAGGCCGCGTTCCAGAACATCTACCAGACCATGGACTCGATCGACGAGTTCAAGCTGAAGGCGCTCGACACGATGTCGGCGACGATCGGCACCCTGGAGACCGAGGTGGCCAAGAGCAGGGCCTACCTGGAGCGGGTGTCGCAGCAGGACACCCGCGCGGCCACGCTGCCCGCGCTCTCGATCGACCGGTAGAGGACACTGCATGGGTCTCTGGGATCGGCTGCTGGGGCGCGATGAGCAACCCCAGCCCGCCGAGCAGGACGACGTGGCGGCAGCCCCCACGGCGGCCGACATCAACGCCTCACTCGACGGCGTGGAGCGCCTCGTCGCTGACCCGGCCGTGCCGGGGGTGGTGCGGGCGCGGGCGCTCTCCGTCACCCGGGCGGTCCGCAAGACCCTGCCGCGGCTCGACCTGCTCGGCCTCGGCAGCTACGACTCCTACTCGGTCGTGGCCACGGCCACCGACTACCTGCCGGAGGCGATCGGCGCGTACCTGCGGCTGCCGAGGGACTGGGCCGACTCCCGGCCGGTGGACGGCGGCAAGACCTCGCTGCTGATCCTGATCGACCAGCTCGACCTCCTCTCGACCACGATGGACGCGATCTACGACGCCGCCAACACCACCGACGCCGCGGCGCTGATCAGCCACGGCCGCTTCCTCAAGGAGCGCTTCGGCCACGCCCAGGCCCCGGAGCTGAACCTGGCCGTGCCCTCGA
>PHEV01000058.1 GCA_002843035.1 Actinobacteria bacterium HGW-Actinobacteria-5
GGAGATGCTGGTGAGCATGTTCAGCGCGGGCATCTGGGGCTTCGTGCTGCTGCTGATCGGCTTCTACCCGATCGCGTGGCTGGTCAACGGGATCATGTCGATCCTGAGCGCGGGCGTGAACTTCCTGATCGCCAACAACCTGCTGCCGCTGACGAGCGTCATCATCGAGCCGGCCAAGGTGTTCTTCCTGAACAACGCCATCAACCACGGCGTGCTGACCCCGCTGGGCCTGCAGCAGGCGGCCGACACCGGCTCGTCGATCCTGTTCCTGCTCGAGGCCAACCCCGGCCCCGGCGTCGGGCTCCTGCTGGCGTTCACCGTCTTCGGCGTCGGTGCAGCGCGTGCGTCCGCTCCGGGCGCGGCGTTCATCCAGTTCGTCGGTGGTATCCACGAGGTGTACTTCCCCTACGCGCTGATGAAGCCGATGCTGATCCTCGCCCTGATCGCCGGCGGCATGACCGGTGTCACCACGAACATGCTGCTCGGCGGCGCCCTGCGGGCACCGGCGGCTCCGGGAAGCATCCTGGCCGTCGTCGCACAGATCGCGCCAGGGAAGTACGTGCCGGTGCTGCTGTCGGTCCTGCTCTCGGCCACGGTCACGTTCGTGATCGCCGCGATCATCCTGCGGGCATCCCGCGCCCGTGACCTCGCTGCCGAAGCGGCCGGGATGGACAAGTTCGAGGCCGCGATCGGCCAGACCGAGGCCAACAAGGGCAAGGGCTCCGACGCGCTCGCCGGGCTCCGCACCGCGACGCTCACGGCTCCGGCCGGTACCGTCAAGACGATCGTGTTCGCCTGCGACGCCGGCATGGGTTCCTCCGCGATGGGTGCCTCGGTGCTGCGCAAGAAGATCCAGGCGGCCGGGTTCTCCGACGTCAAGGTCGTGAACAAGGCCATCGCGGGCCTCGACGACACCTACGAGATCGTCGTGTCCCACCAGGACCTGATGGACCGGGCCGCCCAGCGGACCCCGTCCGCGGTGCACGTCTCCGTCGACAACTTCATGGCTTCGCCGCGCTACGACGAGGTCGTCGAGATGGTGAAGGAGGCGAACGGCGGCCCAAAAGCTGAGGCGCCCGAACCGGTAGTGGCTCCGGCCGCGCCGGCGAGGGCAGTGGTCGAGGCTCCGGCCGCGGCCCCCGCAGCGTCCGAGGGAGTGCTCAAGCTCTCCTCGATCGTGCTCAAGGGCAGCGCGTCCGACCAGTCTTCCGCGATCGACGAGGCGGGCAGGCTGCTCGTGGACGCCGGAGCGGTCGACGCCGGTTACGTCGGCTCGATGCACGACCGGGAGAAGTCGGTGTCCACCTACATGGGCAACTTCCTGGCCATCCCCCACGGCACGAACGAGGCCAAGGGGCTGATCAGGGAGTCCGCCATCTCGGTGGTGCGCTACCCGGACGGCATCGACTGGAACGGCAACCCGGTGAAGTTCGTGATCGGCATCGCCGGCGCGAACGACGAGCACCTCGAACTGCTGAGCAAGATCGCCGAGGTGTTCCTCGACTCCGACGCGGTGGCTAGTCTCGAGAAGGCCAGCTCCGCCCAGGAGATCGCCGACACGTTCAAGAAGGTGAATGGGTAGATGAAAGCAGTGCACTTCGGAGCAGGGAACATCGGTCGCGGGTTTGTCGGCCTGCTGCTGCACAACGCCGGTTACGACCTGGTGTTCGCGGACGTCGTCGAGTCGCTGATCCAGCGGCTGAAGGACGCGGACAGCTACGTCGTGCACGAAGTCGGGGAGAACCCGCGGACCCAGGAGGTCCGCGGGTTCTCCGCCCTCAACTCCGCGACCGAGCCGGAAGAGCTCGTCGCAGCCATTGCGTCCGCCGACATCGTCACCACGGCGGTCGGCGCGCACATCCTGAAGTTCGTCGCACCGGCGATCGCTGCCGGCATCGCAGCGCGTCCCGCTGGAGCACCGAAGGTGGCCGTGATGGCGTGCGAGAACGCCATCAACGGCACCGACATCCTCGCCGGCGAGGTGCTCAAGGCCTACACCGGTGACGACCTCGACGCGAAGGCTGTCTTCGCCAACACCGCGGTCGACCGGATCGTGCCCAACCAGGACCCCGGCGCCGGACTCGACGTCACCGTAGAGACCTTCTACGAGTGGGTGATCGAGACCGGGCCGTTCAAGGGTGCCCACCCAGACATCCCCGGCGTGACCTGGGTGCCCGACCTGGAGCCCTACATCGAGCGCAAGCTGTTCACGGTGAACACCGGGCACGCGACCAGCGCGTGGTTCGGCTACGCCGCGGGCATCGAGAAGATCTCCGATGCCCTCGCCGACCCCGGCGTGGGCGCGAGGGTGCGGGCCGTGCTGGTCGAGACGGCCTCGCTGATCGTGGCCAAGCACGGCGTCGACGCCGCCACCCAGGCCGCCTACGTGGAGAAGATCCTCAAGCGCTTCGCCAACCCCTACCTGCCCGACACCACCCTGCGCGTGGGTAGGGCGCCGCTGCGCAAGCTCAGCCGCAACGACCGGTTCGTCAGCCCCGCGGCGCAGCTTGCCGAGCGCGGGATGGGCAGGGACGCGCTGCTGGAGGCCATCGGCGCCGGGCTGCGGTTCGACGCCCCGGACGACCCGGAAGCCGTCGAACTGCAGTCGCTGCTGGCCACCGCGTCCGCGGCGGAGGTGGTCGACACCGTGACCGGGCTGCCCGCAGACCACCCGCTCTACGCGGACGTGCTGGCGGTCGTCCAGGACCGCCAGGCCCGCTGACCACGGACGCCAGGGCTGGCCCTCGGCGTTGCTGAGGTACGATCGCCCGGTGCCGCAGACCCTGCTCGCCGAGACCGCCCTTGCCGATGGACGCACCCTGAGCATCGTCGAGCCGGCGCCAGCGGACGCCGCCGCGATCTGCGAGGTGATCAGGGAGGCGTTCGGCAACCGTCCGGTCGTCGACCCGCCGCCGCCGGCACTGGCCGAGACGCCGGACACGGTGGCCGCAGCGCTGGCTGGAGGCTTCGGCGTGCTGGCACTTGTGGACGGCAGGCCGGCGGGCATCGTGATCGTGAGCGTGGACGGCCCGATGGCCGGCATCCACCGGGTGTCGGTGCGCCCCGGCTACCAGCGGCAGGGCATCGCGTCCGCCATGGTGGAGGTTGCGATCGAGCTGCTCACCGCGCGCGCCGCGTCCACGGTCGAGCTGATCGCGCGCGAGGAGTTCCCGCAGGTGGTCGCGTGGTGGCGCCGGCACGGCTTCGTCGAGGTCGGCCGGCGGGGCACCAGCCTCACCCTCGCCCGCCAGCTCCCGGTGCGCCTCGAGGCGCCGACCGCCGAGGACACCCAGGACATCGGACGCCGGCTGGCGGGCGTGGTGCGCGCCGGGGATGTGATCATCGCCTCCGGCGACCTCGGGGCCGGCAAGACCACGCTCGCCCAGGGGCTCGGCGCGGGACTGGGCGTGGCCGGGGCGATCATCTCGCCCACCTTCGTGCTGTCCCGGGTGCACCCGTCCACGGTCGGCGGCCCCGCGCTGGTGCACGTGGATGCCTACCGGCTCGGCTCGTTCGCCGAGCTGGAGGACCTCGATCTGGAGGTGTCACTGGACGACTCCGTGACCCTCGTCGAATGGGGCGCCGGGATCGCCGAGGGTCTCGCAGAGGACTACCTCGAGATCGACATCCGGCGCTCCGTCGACCCCGACGACGAGACCCGCTGGATCTTCCTGACCCCGATCGGCGGCCGCTGGACGGCGGCCCGCCCGGAACTGGAGGCACTGTGAGCCTTGTGCTCGGGATCGACACCGCCACCGATGTGCGGGCCGGCCTGGCCCGCGACGGCGTCGTGGTCGCGTCGGGTGAGATCGCCGACCGCCGCGCGCACGCGGAGCAGCTGCTTCCGCTGGTGCGTCGCGTGCTCGCCGAGGCGGGTGCGAAACCTGCGGAGTTGTCCGGCATGGCGGTGGGCGTCGGTCCGGGGCCCTTCACGGGCCTGCGGGTCGGCGTGGCCGCAGCGGTCACGATGGCAGAGGCACTCGGGATCCCCGTCCGTGGTGTGTGTAGCCTCGACGTGGTCGCCCTCGAGTGGGCCGGACGCCCGGACGCGCCGGGCGGGGAGTTCGCCGTCGTCTCCGACGCGCGGCGCAAGGAGGTCTACTGGGCGCGATACGCCGCCGGCGGTGCCCGCATCGACGGCCCCTTCGTGACCGCACCCGACGCCGTCCCCGACCTGCCGCTGGCCGGCCCCGGTACCGAACTGACCGGACGGGCCTGCTCCGGCCCGGCCGCGGTGGACGCAGGACTGCTCGCCGCCGCGGAGGACCGGCTGCCCGACGCGGGCCTCGTGCCGCTCTACCTGCGCCGCCCGGACGCGGAGGTGCCCACCACTCGGAAGTCCACGCTGCTCCAGCCGCGAGTGGCCATGATGGGGAAGAAATGATCATCACTCACGCGCGCGGCACCGATCTGGCCGACATCCTCGAGCTCGAACGTTCCGGTTTCGAGGAGTCCGAGCAGTGGTCGCCGGCCGCCTGGGCCGAGGAACTCGAATCGCCAGACCGCTACGTGCTGGCCCGGCTCGACCGTGACGCCCGGATCATCGGCGTCGCCAGCTTCAGCCGCGTCGAGGAGATCGCCGACCTGCTCCGCGTGATCGTCCACCCGGACGCCCGCGGCCAGGGCGTCGGCGCGTCCCTGATCAGGGCCGGGCTCGACTGGGCGGCTGCGGTCGGTGCCCGGCGCATGCTGCTCGAGGTACGTCCGGACAACGAGCCGGCGGTGACGTTGTACCGGCGGCTCGGCTTCGAGCCGGTGAGCACCCGGCGTAACTACTACGGACCCGACCGGCACGCGCTGGTGATGCTGCGCGGGCTCGGTGGTGACGGCGTGTGGGCGGTCGCATGAGCACCCCACGGAGTTCCTCTCCTCTGCTGCGCTCCCCCGAACAACTCCGCGGGGAGCCCACATGAGCGGCCCGCTGGTCCTCGGCATCGAGTCGTCCTGCGACGAGACCGGCATCGGCATCGTCCGAGGTCACGAGCTGATCGCCAACGAGGTCGCCTCGTCGGTGGAGGAGCATGTCCGCTTCGGCGGCGTGGTACCGGAGGTGGCCAGCCGCGCGCACCTGCAGGCACTCGTCCCGACGCTGCGCAGGGCGTGCGAGAAGGCGGACGTCGACCTCTCCGAGGTGGACGCGATCGCGGTCACAGCCGGCCCGGGGCTGATGGGGGCCCTCGTGGTGGGCGTCGCCGCGGCGAAGGCGCTCGCCGTTGCCCTGGACAAGCCGCTCTACGGCCTGAACCACCTGGTTGGTCACGTGGCGGTGGACCTGCTCGACCACGGGCCGTTGCCACAGCCCTGTGCGGCGCTGCTGGTGTCCGGCGGGCACACGTCCCTGCTGGCGGTGAACGATATAACGCGAGACATTGTCGAACTTGGCGCCACCATCGACGACGCCGCGGGCGAGGCTTACGACAAGGTTGCCCGGCTGCTCGGCCTGCCCTACCCGGGTGGCCCGGTCATCGACCGGGCGGCCGCGGAGGGCGACCCCAACGCGATTGCGTTCCCGCGCGGGCTGACCGCGTCGAAAGACCTTACCAGGCACCGGTTCGACTACTCGTTCTCCGGGTTGAAGACGGCGGTGTCGCGCTGGGTGGAGACCCGTCGTCGGGACGGGGGAGACGTTCCGGTGGCCGACGTCGCCGCGTCCTTCCAGGAGGCAGTCTGCGACGTGCTCACCGCGAAGGCGGTCGATGCGTGCGAGTACCTCGGCACCGACCACATCCTGCTCGGCGGGGGAGTGGCGGCCAACTCGCGGCTGCGGGCCCTGCTGGAGGAGCGCACGGCGGCCGCCGGCATCACCCTGCGCCGGCCGCGTCCGGCCCTGTGCACCGACAACGGCGCGATGATCGCCGTGCTGGGCTCGGAGGTGGTCAGCGCGGGCCTGCCGCCGTCGTCGCTGGAGATCGGAGCCAACTCGGGGCTGCCGGTCAGCACCGTCCTGGTCTGATGCCGTACACCCCGATCATCGGTTGCCTCGGCTACGTGCTGAGCGCTGACGGGCGCCGAGTCCTGCTGGTGCACCGCAGCCGCGACGGCGATCAGCACGCCGGCAAGTGGAACGGCCTGGGCGGCAAGCTCGAACCCGACGAGGACGTCTACACCTGCCTGTGCCGCGAGCTCAGCGAAGAGGCTGGTCTCGTGGTCACCTCGGCCCGGCTGCGCGGCACCATCTCGTGGCCCGGCTTCGGTGTGGGCGGGGAGGACTGGTTCGGTTTCGTCTTCGTCGTGGACGGCTGGAGCGGCGACCCGCCGGAGCGCAACGAGGACGGCCCGCTGGTCTGGCACGACATCGATGCCCTCGACGACCTGCCGATGTGGGAGGGCGACCGGTCCTGGCTGCCGCTGGTGTTCGGCGACGGTCCGGCCTTCCATGGCGTGATGCCCTACCTGGACGGGCGGCCCGCCGGCTGGAGCTTCACCGAGCCCTGAGTCCGCCCGCAAAGTGGCCCGTTGCGGCCGACTACGGCCTCTTCGGGCCACTTTGCGTAGTCGGGCGAGCGAAGGACGCCAGGACAGGGATTGGCCGCTACGTACGACTCTCCGTTGCGCGGGTTCGGTGATCGCCACCGGAACCACGGGCCGACTAGCGTGTGCGCATGATCGGGCTGCCGCTGGCGGGCAACGGCCTGGTGCACGGGTTCCTGATGGGGCTGGGCATCCTGGCCGGCCTCGGCGTGTTCGCCCTCGAGATTCGCCGCAAGGGATTGCGTGACGACCGGCTCTGGGTGGTCGCGGGCGTCAGCCTGGCTCTCGGCGCGGTTGCGTCCCGGGTGGGCACCTGGTGGCAGCAGCTCGACCCGACGCAGAACGAGCCGTTGCTGCAGTGGTGGAACGACGGCAACCGTAGCGTCCTCGCCGCCTTGGTCGGGGCGTGGATCGGGGTGCATGTGGGCAAGCTGATCACCGGCTACAAGGCCTCGACCGGTGACCTGTTCGCGCCCTCCGTGGCGATCGCGATGGCGATCGGTCGGATCGGCTGCCTGCTCACCGAGCTCCCCGGCCACCCGACCGGCGCGGGCTGGGGCATCGTGCTCACAGCCGAGCAGGCCGCCCTGGTCGGCGGGACGGCGGGAGTGCCGCTGCACCCGACCTTCGCCTACGAGATCGTCTTCCAGGCCGCCGCGTTCGCGTGGCTGTGGCGGCATCGCGACCGGCTGCCGAGGCCCGGCGACCTGTTCGTCAGCTACGTCGCCGCCTACGCCCTGTTCCGGTTCGCCGTCGAGTTCGTGCGGGCCAACGACCAGGTCTGGCTCGGACTGACCCGGCCCCAGTGGTTCCTGCTCTGCATGTCGCCGGTGCTCGGCTGGCGAGTGAGCCGCATCCGGCGTGCCCGCGCAGCCGGCCCGACCCCCGCCCTGATCGGAGGCCCGAATGACTGACCAGCCACCCTCCGGGCGACCGGACTTCGATCCGCCGCGGGAGACGCCGGGTGAGCCGTCGGACGACCGGCCGCCCGCAGAGTCGGCAGGCTTCCCGCCGCCGCAGGAGCTTGGCCCGCAGGTGCCCCCGCCCCCACAGCCGGACGACCCGACCTCGTCCGCCCCCTACCCGGGGCCGGCTCGAGCGCAGCCGTACCCGCAGCCGGCCCCGCCGGTCTGGCGGCCGGCCGCCGCTCCTTCCGGCCGCCGAGGGTCCATCGCGCTCGGGGTGGTCATCTCGCTCGCGCTGCTGGGGGCCTCGACCTACGTGGCGCTCTCCGGATCGTCGAACCCGGACGCGGGTCTGGTGCTCTACGTCCCGATCGTCCTGCTGGTCGGTGGCATCGTGCTCGCCGCGATTCCCCGCACCACCCGTACCGGCGCGGGCATCCTGATCGGTCTCGGTGCGGCGATCCTGATCGTCGGTGGGCTCTGTGTGGCGATACTGGCCCAGTTCAACAGCGTGTACGGACGATGAGAAGCCCGGGGGAGCCGATGACGAACCTGCTGAACCCGCCCATCCGGTCCCGGACGCTGGGGGCCGGCCAGCCCCTGCGCGGCGACCGGATCCACAAGTACGTGACCGCGTACTGCCCGCAGTGCCACGCGGCCGACACACCGCTGGAAAGCGTGCAGCGGCTGTCCGGCATCCTGGCGATCCGGGACGAGAGAGTGTGGCTGGAGCGTGCCTGCCCTGTCCACGGCCTGGTTCGGACGCTGTACGACGAGGACCCCAACATCCTGCGCTACCTGGAGCAGTGGCAGGCGCCGACAAAGGTGCACATACCCGACCGGGTCGACAACTACCGTGCGATGCCCGAGGCATTCGCGTACGGGCTGCCCGCGTTCCACACCCAGCACACCTGCATCCTGATCGAGGACATCACCGAGCACTGCAACCTGAGGTGCCCGACCTGCTTCACGGCCTCCGGTCCCGCGCTCACCGGGGTGGCACCCCTGGTCGACGTGCTCGCCAACGTGGACGCCCGCCTCGCCCGCGAGGAGGACCGGATCGACGTGCTGATGCTCTCCGGGGGCGAGCCGACGCTCTACCCGCAGCTCGCCGAACTGCTGGCCGAGCTCGTCGAGCGCCCGATCGTGCGGATCATGGTGAACACCAACGGTCTGCTGCTCGCGCAGGACGACGACCTGCTCGCGCTGCTGAGGAGCCACCGGGACCGGCTGGAGGTCTACCTTCAGTACGACGGGCCCTCCGTGGCGGCGTCCACCTTCCACCGGGGTGCCGACCTGACCCGGTTCAAGGAGTCGGCGATCGCCCGGCTCAGCGAGGCCGGCATCTTCACCACGCTGGTGATGACCGCTGCGCTCGGCGTGAACGACGGCGACATCGGCGCGGTCGTGCAGAAGGCGCTGGCGACGCCCTTCATCGGCGGGGTGGCCATCCAGCCGGTGTTCGGGTCGGGACGCAACCACGGTATCGACCCGATGGACCGGCTAACCCATACCGGCGTGCTGGCCCGGCTCGGCCCGCAGACCGGCAACGTGGTGCAGTGGCACGACCTGACCGCGCTGCCCTGCTCGCATCCGCACTGCTCCTCGGTCGGCTACATGCTCAAGGACGACGCCGGCGTGTGGCGCTCACTCACCGCGCTGGTCGGCCACGACGAGCTGCTGCGCTGGCTCGAGCTCGACCCCGAGCACCTGGCCAACCGGGTCGCCGATCGCGACCTGCCGCAGCAGTTGCGGGAGCTGATCAAGAACTCCATGCTCGACCTGCTCAGCGAGCAGGCGACGCTGACCAATCCGCGCACCGGTCAGCTGTGGCAGAACATCTGCACGCAGTGCGACCTGGGCATCTCCACTCTGGCCACGCTGGCCGCGGGCAAGTTGCCCGGCCAGGAGGACCGGATGCGTGCCCTGCTCGCCGACCGGGTCAAGCGGATCACGGTGAAGCCGTTCCAGGACATCTCCACGATGCTGGAGGAGCGGCTGGTGCAGTGCTGCGTCCACGTCGGCACCGTCGGCGACGACGGCGCTCCCCAGTGCGCACCGTTCTGCGCGGTGCAGGCCTGGGGCCCGCTGGCCCGCCAGCGGCTGAGCACCGCGAAGGGTCACCTGCCCGTCCTGCCGCTCTCGACCCGGCCGGTCGTGCCGGCCGAGACCCCCACCCGCGCAAGGAGCAGCCATGAGTGAGAGCCCGGAGCAGGCCGCGAACCGGATCGCGAGGGGGCCCTCGCCGTCGTCCTACGTGCCGGACGGCGGGGCGTCAGCCCCGGTCGCCGACGACGCGAGGCCGTTCGACCCGCTGCGGTTGTGCATCTTCGCCACCATCGCTGTGCTCGGCTGGCTGTTCGGGCCGCTGGCGGTGCTGGTCTTCGCCGGGGTCGGCTTCGCCGGCTACTGGAGGGCGCGGCAGGCCGGGCTGACCCGGTCGAAGTGCTACCTGCGCGACACCCGGCTGGTGCTGGGCTACCTCTTCCTGCTCGCCGCCGCAGGGGCGTGGGGGCTGGTCTTCGCGATCCAGCGCTGGCTGGCCTGAGCCCGCCGGAGGCACAGTCCCTCGGCCGGGGACTGACGGACAGCGGTTGGGACCATCAGACTTGCTCCCGTGACCGTCCCCGGGCAAACGGCCGTTCGCGTGCGGAGGATCCGCCCGACCCATGTCCTCGGGGGGATCGTTCTCGGACTGGTGCTGGGGCTCGTCTCAACCCTGCTGGCCCTTGTGACGGGGTGGTTCGCGCTGCTCATCGGCCCAGCAGTGCCAATGGTGCTCGCCGTAATCCTGAGCGGTCGGAGGTCCAACCTGGCCACAGGCCTCCTCGTCGGCGGAATCCTCGTGCTGCCAGTTGGCTACCTGCTCATCCTCGCCCTGGCCGAGGCCATCGGGTCAGCCTTGCGCGGCTAGCGCCCGTCCGGCGCTCAGGCTGAGGGAGGTGTCTGGGCCGGCTGCTCCCTGCGGGGACGGCCGAGGCCGAGGCCGGTGAAGAAGCCGCCCATCAGCAGGCCGGCGGCACCGATCAGCAGCGGCAGGCCGGCCGACTGCACGTCCGCGCTGCGCAGGGCGTCCAGGGCGAGCCACTGGCGGTAGGAGAGCCACCCTGCCCAGATGGCGCCGCCCAGTCCGACCAGAACCAGGAGCAGGCCGACGATGACGCTGACCTTGGACATCACCTTCATGCGCTGATCATAGGAGTCCGGTTCGTCTAGTTTGGGGCCGTGGACGCAGAACTCGCGCGCTGGCTGGTCTCGGCGGATGCCGAACCGGCGCTCGCCGAGGCGTCCGGGCAGCCCGATCCCGGCTCGTTGGCTGCGGCGACCGCGCTGCGCCGGCACTGGCCCGCGGACCAGGCGGCAGCCGCGCTGGGTCAGGTCGCCCTGCGTCGGCGGGCGGTGGCGAAGTTCGGTGAGCGTGCGGCCGGCCTGTTCCTCACCCCGGACGGCCTCGAGCAGGCCACCAGGGCCGACGTGGCCCACTGGCGCGCGGCCCGGTTCACCCAGGCGGGCGTGCGGGAGGTGGTCGACCTCGGCTGCGGGATCGGTGCGGATGCCCTCGCCTTTGCCGACGCCGGCATCACCGTCACCGCCGTCGAGGCCGATCCGGCGACCGCCGTGCTCGCAGGGGCGAACCTTGGCGAGCACGCCCGGGTGCTGTGTGGCGACGCGGTTGCGCTCGCCTCCGCGGTTCTCGGTGATGGCGCGGCCCTGTTCGCCGACCCGGCCCGGCGGACGGCGGCGGGGCGCACCTGGCGGGTGGGTGACTTCTCCCCACCCTGGGAGTTCGTCACCGGGCTGCTGGAGGGCCGGGTCGGCTCTGTGAAGGCCGCGCCGGGACTGCCGTCCACAGCCATCCCGGGCGGCGTGGCCACGACCTGGGTGAGCCACCGCGGCGACCTGGTCGAGGCGTCGCTGTGGTCCGGGCCGTGGCCGGCCGGCTCACGGACGGCCGTGCTGCTGCCCTCCGGCGACCAACTGGAGGCGGGCGAGCGGCGTGATCCACTGGTCGGCGCGGTCGGTGCCTACCTCTACGAGCCCGACCCGGCCGTGATCCGGTCCGGCGGCGTCGGTGCGCTGGCCGAACGACTGGACGCCCGCGTACCGCAGGGCGGCATCGGCTACCTCTTCGCCGACACGCTCATCCAGACCCCGTTCGCCACCACCTTCGCCGTGCAGGAGGAACTCGACCACGATGAGCGGGTGCTGCGCCGCTGGGTGCGCGAGCACGACGTCGGCGCGATCGAGATCAAGGTCCGCGGCCTCGACGTCGATCCCGCGGTCCTGCGCCGCCGGCTCAAGCCGACCGGGAAGAAATCCGCGACTCTCCTTCTCACCCCCACCGTGGCCGGTGCGCGGGCGTTGGTCGTCGAACGGCTCAGCTGAGCTGCAAGGAGTGCGGCTCCACTCCGTCGACGGGCTCCTCGCCGATGTTCAGCCGCAGGGTGAGCCGCCCGTCGTCGGCACCGCTCAGCTGGATCGTGATCGAGGTGTCGGTCACGTCGGCGGTCCTCACCTCTGCGTCCACCAGCCACGGGTGCCGCCGCCGGATCGCGATCAGTTCCCGGTACGTGGCGAACAGGTCGCGCCCGAACGGCAGCAGGCCCTCGGGGGTGTCGGGGAAGGCCGGACGCACCGCGTCGTCCCCCCGCCGGTGCTCCTGCTTCTCCCCGGTGAAGCCCTGCTCGTCGCCGGCGTAGATGGAGGGGATGCCCGGCAGCAGCAACAGCAGGGCCGCCGTCAGCGGCAGGTGCCGGTGGTCGGTGATCCTGCTGGCGATCCGGGTCACGTCGTGGTTCCCGATGAACGTCTGCGGACGGAACGTCTCGCAGAAGCGGCGATGGCGGCCCAGCGTCCACTCCAGGGAGTGGAAGTTGGCGTTCACCAGCGAGTCCCAGATCGCGTGCCACAGCTCATACTGGGTCACGCTGTCGACTCCGGAAGCGGCAACGAAGTCCGCGTAGTCGCCGTGGATCACCTCGGCGAACACCCAGCTGTCGGGGTGCCTGGTCTTCACCGCCCGCAGGATCGGTGCCCACACCTCCGCCCCCTGGGCGTACGCCGCGTCCAGGCGCCAGGCGTCCACGCCTCGGTCCAGCCAGTGGTTCATCACCCCGGCCACGTAGTCGGCAACCACTGGCTGGGTCAGGTCGAGTTCGACCAGCGACTTGTGGCCCTCGAAGTAGCGGGGGTACTCGCCGACCCAGCGGATCCAGCGGCCGTCGTCGGTACCCGGCCCGGCGGAGAAGGCGCGCTGGACGATCGGGTGGCCGGCGGCCAAGTGGTTGAACACCCCGTCCAGGCAGACCCGGATGCCGCGGGCGTGGCAGTCAGCGAGCACCTGGTCGAAGTCCGCGTCGTCGCCCAGGCGCGGGTCGATCCGGAAGTGGTCGGTGGTGTCGTAGCCGTGGCTCGCGGACGCGAACACCGGCGCCAGCAACAGCCCGTTGGCCCCCAACTCGATCACGTAGTCGAGCCAGTTCGCCAGGTGTGGCAGCCGGTGGTGGCCGCGGTGGCTGGTCTCCCGCTCCGCGCCGACGAAGCCGAGCGGATACACGTGCCACCAGATGGTGTGTGCCGCCCAGCCCTTGCCGCCTGCTTCCACAACTCCACCATAGGGCCTGCAGATCCCGACCTGTTGGCACTCGGCTTGATCGAGTGCTAAGCGCGCGATAGATTCGCTTTAGCACTCTCGCCTTGAGGGTGCCAACCAGCCTCAGGCGGCACCGCGACGACGCCGAGGTTCGACACACCTGACCAATCAGGGCGCGCCGCGCCCCACCGAACGAAAGGGTTTTGACGTGGCAGTCACGATCAAGCCGCTCGAGGACCGCATCCTCGTCCAGCCCCTGGAGGCCGAGCAGACCACCGCCTCCGGGCTGGTCATTCCCGACACCGCCAAGGAGAAGCCGCAGGAGGGCAAGGTGCTCGCCACCGGCCCGGGTCGCATCGACGACAACGGCAACCGCATCCCGCTCGACGTCGCGGAGGGTGACGTGGTCATCTTCAGCAAGTACGGCGGCACCGAGGTGAAGTACGACGGGCAGGAGTACCTGCTGCTCAACGCCCGCGACATCCTCGCCATCGTCTCCAAGTAAGGAAGCTGATCCATGCCGAAGATCCTTCAGTTTGACGAGGAGGCCCGTCGCTCGCTCGAGCGTGGTGTCGACACCCTCGCCAACACCGTGAAGGTGACCCTGGGCCCCAAGGGACGCTACGTCGTCCTGGACAAGAAGTGGGGCGCCCCGACCATCACCAACGACGGCGTGACCGTCGCCAAGGAGGTCGAGCTCTCCGACCCGTTCGAGAATCTGGGTGCGCAGCTCGCCAAGGAGGTGGCCACCAAGACCAACGACGTGGCCGGTGACGGCACCACCACCGCCACCGTGCTCGCCCAGGCACTCGTCCACGAGGGCCTGCGGGCGGTCGCGTCGGGCGCCAACCCGATCGCGCTCAAGCGCGGCATCGATGCGGCCGTCGAGGCCGTCGAGACCGAGCTGAAGCGACTGGCCCGCGACGTCGAGACCACCGACGACATGGCCCACGTCGCCACCATCTCCGCCCGTGACGAGCAGATCGGCGCGCTGATCGCCGACGCGTTCGACAAGGTCGGCAAGGACGGCGTGATCACTGTCGACGAGTCCAACACGTTCGGCACCGAGCTCGAGTTCACCGAGGGCATGCAGTTCGACAAGGGCTACCTCTCGCCGTACTTCGTGACCGACCCGGAGCGTATGGAGGCCATCCTCGAGGATCCCTACATCCTGATCAACCAGGGCAAGATCTCCTCGATGAACGACCTGCTCCCGCTGCTGGAGAAGGTCATCGGCGCCGGCGGCACCCTTTTCATCGTGGCCGAGGACGTGGACGGCGAGGCGCTCTCCACCCTCGTGGTGAACAAGATCAAGGGCACCTTCAACTCCCTCGCCGTGAAGGCCCCGGCCTTCGGTGATCGCCGCAAGGCCATGCTCGAGGACATCGCGATCCTCACCGGCGGCAAGGTCGTGGCCCCCGAGGTCGGGCTCAAGCTCGACCAGGTCGGCCTGGACGTGCTCGGCCGGGCCCGTCGGATCGTGGTGACCAAGGACAACACCACGATCGTCGAGGGTGCGGGCCAGTCCGCTGAGGTCGCCGGACGCGTGGCCCAGCTGCGCGCCGAGATCGAGCGCACCGATTCGGACTGGGATCGCGAGAAGCTGCAGGAGCGGGTCGCCAAGCTCGCCGGCGGCGTCTGCGTGATCAAGGTCGGCGCGGCCACCGAGGTGGAGCTCAAGGAGACCAAGCACCGGATCGAGGACGCCGTGTCCGCGACCCGCGCGGCCATCGAGGAGGGCATCGTCGCCGGTGGCGGCTCGGCCCTCGTCCACGCAGCGAAGGTGCTCTCCGGCGGCCTCGGGCTGACCGGCGACGAGAAGACCGGCGTGGCCATCGTGGCCAAGGCGGTCGGCGAGCCGCTGCGCTGGATCGCGGAGAACGGCGGCGAGCCGGGCTACGTGATCGTCTCGAAGGTGGCCGAAATGGAGCCGGGCAACGGCTACAACGCGGCCACGGGCGTCTACGGCGACCTGGTCGCCCAGGGTGTCATCGACCCGGTGAAGGTCACCCGCTCGGCGCTGTACAACGCCGCGTCCATCGCTTCGCTGCTGCTCACCACCGAGACCTCGGTGGTGGAGAAGCCGGAGGACGATGACGACGACCACGGCCACGGCCACGGCCACAGCCACTGAGCTGATCGCCACAACGGGCCCCCACCAGCCGGTGGGGGCCCGTTCGCATCTCCGGACCGGTTCCGTCGTCCCGGGCCCACCCGGGGTTCCTGCGGGAAGCTGGGGGTTTGCTGGAACAGGGCTGGCGGTTCGCTGCCAAGGCGGACGGATCGATGGTGGCGGCCGCGTGGGGCCCACAGGATGGTGGCACAGGTACCCCGAGCTCAAAGGAGCAGCACACCATGAACCGGATCTTCCGCACTGGCCTGGTCACCCTCACCGCACTGGGCGCAGGGCTCGGCCTCGGCATCGCCAGCGGCGCCCCCGCGCTCGCCGACGAGACCACGCCCGTCCCCGCACCGACGCCGGTGTACCGCTGCGACGGCGTCGTGGCCACGATCGTCGGCACCGAGCAGGACGACGCGATCATCGGCACGCCCGGTCGTGACGTGATCGTGGCCCTCGGCGGCAACGACACCATCGACGGCATGGGCGGCAACGACCTGGTCTGCGCCGGCGCCGGCGACGACGTGGTCACCATGGGAGCCGGCGCCGACCGGGTGTACGGCGGACCCGGCCGCGACGTGATCCGCGGTGGCGCCGGACGCGACAAGCTCTTCGGCGGCTCCGGCAACGACCACCTGGTCGGCGGTGCGGGCCGGGACCGGATCTTCGGTGAGTCCGGTCGGGACCTGATCGAGGGTGGCACCGGCCTGGACCGGCTGTTCGGCGGCACTGGCCGGGACATCGTGCGGCAGGGCGCAGCCTCGGCGAAGGTACAGGCCGCCTGGTACGCGGCGTTCGGTCCGGTGACGCCCCCGCTGGATTGATTCCCGCCTGGCGCGACGGTCCCAGCTGTCCCCTTACGGGGAACAGACAACGCGCGCGTGGTCGGGTTAGCCTCGTGGGGAACGAAGGACTTCGCTGGCGTCCCTGGCCGGATGCCCTGCCACCGTGAGGTCCGCGCCGGACTCCCGGCGGGTGGAGCGGAGGGGCCTGGCGGCCTCTTGGGATTCCCGTTCCACCCGCCCGGGCTCCGTCACCACATCGTCCGGTCGTCCGGCCACTCTGTGCCACCCGCGTCGTTGGGCTCGCTGAGTTGCCTGCGGAGCAGGGCGCGCCAGCCGATCAGGAACAGCGCAAGGACGGCCGCCGTGACCAGGATGAATCCGATCGGCGCGTCGCCGCCGGACACCACGCGCAGCAGGATCCCACCGACAGTGGTGATCACCCAGGCCGTCAGCCCCTGCACCCACCACGGCCCGGCCCGCCAGGTCGAGACCAGCGAGCCCACGATCGTGGCCATCACGAACGGCCACGCCGTCGCTCCGAGCATCGTCAGGTCTTCACCGTGGCTCAGCCGCCCGACGGCGGCGAACAGCAGGACCATGACGAGGTCGTAGGCCAGCGCGCGAAGGATTCGCATGCGGCGAGACTATCCAGAATCGCGCCCGGTGAGCGCCTTACTCGCCCGTTTGGGGGCGGCATCTGCCCGACCGGCCAGCCGGGCGGCTCCCGCACAGCTCCGGACTCCCCGGGTTCGGGGCCGCGGCACCGCTCAGGAGTGGACGACGACCTCCACCCGCTGGAACTCCTTGACGTCGGTGTAGCCGGTGGTGGCCAGTGCGCGACGCAGCGCGCCGACGAGGTTCATCGTGCCGTCGGCGACGTGGGACGGGCCGAGCAGGATCTCCTCCAGGGTGCCGACCGCGCCGAACTTCACGCGTTCGCCGCGGGGGAGGGTGGCGTGCCACGCCTCCGGACCCCAGTGGTAGCCGTGGCCGGGAGCCTCGATGGCCCGTGCCAGCGGGGAGCCGACCATGACGGCGTCCGCACCGCACGCGATGGCCTTGGCGATGTCGCCGGAGCGGCCCAGCGCGCCGTCGGCGATCACGTGCACGTAGCGGCCGCCCGACTCGTCCAGGTAGTCGCGGCGGGCCTCGGCCACATCCGCGAGCGCGGAGGCCATCGGCACCTCCACGCCGAGCACGTTGCGGGTGCGCTTGGTGGCGCCGCCGCCGAACCCGACCAGGATCCCGGCCGCACCTGTGCGCATCAGGTGCAGCGACGCCTGGTAGGTGGCGCAGCCGCCGACAATCACCGGCACGTCGAGTTCGTAGATGAACTTCTTCAGGTTCAGCGGCTCGGACACCGTGGAGACGTGCTCGGCGGACACCGTGGTGCCGCGGATCACGAAGAAGTCGACGCCGGCCTTCTCGACCACGCTGGCGTACTCCGCGCAGGTCTGCGGCGACAGCGAACCGGCCACCGGTACCCCCGCGTCCCGGATCTGCTGCATCCGCTCGGTGATCAGTTCGGCCTTGATCGGCTCGGCGTAGAGCTGCTGCATGCGGGTGGTGGCTGCGACCGGGTCGTCGAGCTCGGCGAGCTCGGCAAGCAGCGGCTCTGGGTCGTCGTAGCGCGTCCACAGCCCCTCGAGGTTCAGCACCCCGAGCCCGCCCAGCTTCCCCATCGCGATCGCCGTGGCCGGCGACATCACCGAGTCACCGGGAGCGGCCACGATCGGGAAGTCGAAGGTGAGGGCGTCGATCTTCCAGCTGAGGTTCACCTCCTCGATGCCGCGGGTGCGCCGGGTGGGCACGATGGCGATGTCGTCGAAGCCGTACACGGGCAGGGCACGCTTGGACCGGCCGATCTCGATCATTTCTGGGAGCTCCCTTGCTCAGGACTGGGCGGAGTAGTTCGGCGCCTCGATGGTCATCTGGATGTCGTGCGGGTGGGACTCGCGCAGCCCGGCAGCGGTGATCCGGACGAAGCGCCCCTTGGCGTGCAACTCCTCGATCGTGGTGGCGCCGGTGTAGAACATCGACTGCCGCAGCCCGCCAACCAGCTGGTAGGCGACCGCCGACAGCGGGCCGCGGTAGGCCACCTGGCCCTCGATCCCCTCCGGCACGAGCTTGTCGTCGCTGATCACATCGCCCTGGAAGTAGCGATCCCTGGAGTAGGACGTCTTGCGCCCACGGGCGGCCATCGCGCCGAGCGACCCCATGCCGCGGTACGACTTGTACTGCTTGCCGTTGATGAATACCAACTCGCCGGGGCTCTCCTCGCAGCCGGCGAGCAGGGAGCCGAGCATCACGGTGTCCGCACCGGCGACGAGCGCCTTGGCGATGTCCCCGGAGTACTGCAGGCCGCCGTCGCCGATCACCGGAACGCCGGCCGGCCGGCACGCCCGCGCGGCCTCCCAGATCGCGGTCACCTGCGGGACGCCGACCCCGGCCACGACGCGGGTGGTGCAGATCGAGCCCGGCCCGACCCCCACCTTCACCCCGTCCGCCCCGGCGTCGACCAGCGCGGCGGCGCCGGCGTAGGTGGCCACGTTGCCGCCGATGATGTCCACCTCCGCGGCGGCCGGCTCGGCCTTCAGCCGCCGGATCATGTCCAGGACGCCCTGGGAGTGGCCGTGGGCTGTGTCCACGATGATCGCGTCGACACCGGCGTCCACCAGCATCATCGCCCGCTCCCAGGCGTCCCCGAAGAAGCCGATCGCCGCGCCGACGCGCAGGCGACCCTGCGGGTCCTTGCTGGCGAGGGGGTACTTGTCGGACTTCACGAAGTCCTTCAGCGTGATCAGGCCGCGCAGCCGCCCGTCCGGGTCGACCAGGGGCAGCTTCTCGATCTTGTGCTTCGCGAGCAGGCGCAGCGCCTCGTCCGGACGGATCCCGGGCCAGCCGGTGACCAGCGGCATCGGGGTCATCACCTCGCCGACCGGGCGGTTCGGGTCGTCCTCGAAGCGCATGTCGCGGTTGGTCACGATGCCGAGCAGCTTCAGGTCGGCGTCGACGACCGGGACGCCGGAGATGCGGAAGTGGCCGCACATCTCGTCCACCTCGCCGATGGTGGCCTCCAGCGTGGTGGTGATCGGCTGGTCGACCATGCCGGCCTCGGAGCGCTTCACCCGGTCGACCTGGCTGGCCTGGTCCTCGGCGGACATGTTGCGGTGCAGGATGCCCATGCCGCCCTCGCGGGCCATCGCGATCGCCATCCGCGCCTCGGTGACGGTGTCCATCGCCGCGCTCACCAGCGGCAGGCGCAACTCGATCCGCTTGCTCAGCCAGGTGGTGGTGACCGCCGTCGAGGGGATGACGTCGCTCTCGTTGGGCTGGAGGAGGACGTCATCGAAGGTCAGGCCGAGGGGAGCGAAGGGCTCCGGAACGCCGGACGGGGTGAGCGGACTCGACACAGGTCACCTCTCTGCCGCGGGTGTGAGCCGTCAGTGTATCCCCGCAGCCGGGACGCCTCCTTCGGCGGTCACCGCGTCCCGCCCGCCGGTTCGGGAGGTCCGGCCGGCCGGGGGGCTGCTCGAAGCTGAAGCCGGCCTCGATCAGGCGTGCGGGGCGAACCCGCTGGCCCGGGAGCAGCGCCTCGTTGACGAACTCGCGGCCGAAGATCGCGCCGACCGCGGTCAACGGCAACGGCAGCGGCGTGGGCCGGTGCAGGTGGCGGCCGAAGCTGCGGGTGAACTCGGCGTTGCTCACCGGGTTCGGGGCGACGAGGTTCACCGGGCCGGTCAGGTCGTGCTCGAGCAGGAAGGCCATCGCGCGGACGTGGTCGGTGAGGCTGATCCAGGACAGGAACTGGCGTCCGCTGCCGACGCGTCCACCCAGGCCGATCGCGAACAGGGGTCGCTGCATGGCGAGGTAGCCGCCTTCGCGGGCGAGCACGTGGCCGGTGCGAAGGACCGCGGTGGGCACGGGCGAGTGTCCCGCCGCAGCCTCCCAGTCGGCGACGACCTGGGCGAGGAAGCCACGTCCGGCGGGCATGGACTCGTCCACGACCTCGAGCCCGGTGTCGCCGTAGAAACCGATCGCCGAGCCGTTGAGCAATCGCTGGCAGCGGCCGTCCGGGGTGAGGCTGGTCACGATGGTCAAGGTCGCGGTGATCCGGGACCGACGGATCTCGGTCCTGCGGTCCTTCGTCCAGCGCCCGCCAGCGATCGGGGTTCCGGCCAGGTTCACCACGGCGTCCACGTCGTCGAGGCCGGGGGCCTCGATCCGACCGGCGTCCGGGTCCCACCGGCGCTGGTCGGACGCGGTCACCGATCCGCGGACCAGCCGGACCACATCGTGCCCGGCCTGAACCAGGTGGCGGGACAGTGCGGTGCCGAGCAGTCCGGTGCTGCCGCCGATCGCCACGCGCATGCCACGATCCTGCCACGCGTGGCAAGTCTCACCCGATCGGGGCCGGCCGACGCGGCGGACGCCCCGTCCCCGGGTCGAGTTCCGGGCGCCTGGGCTGGCCGGCGCCGGGCAAGGTCAGTTCTGGCCGTGCCAGATCACGGTCTGGAAGGCGTTCCAGACGCAGAAGGCGATCGCGAATCCGAAGACCGCGTACCGCTGCTTGCGGGTCAGCGGCACCAGTCCGAGCAGCGCGAGGCTCCACGGCAGGTACCAGGGGTGCAGGGCCTGGCCGAGCACGGCGACCGCCAGCGAGCCCCACGCCACGAGGCTGAGCGGACGGTCGCTGAAGCGGACGCCGATCCACACCAGTACCAGGAGCAGGACCAGGGTGCCGACCCGCCCGGCGACGATCAGGAAGCCCGTGTAGGAGCCGCCACCGTTCGCCCACAGGATCGCGCCGGCCTTGGCCAGCAGGGCCAGGGGTGCCGGCGTCCCGGCCAGGCCCATCAGGTCGAGCCACTCCACCCAGCCGAAGCCGAGGCCGGAGGCGGCGCTGATGGCGACGAAGCCGAGCAGCGCCACGGCGGTGGCAACGACCGTCCGCCAGCCGAGCAGCCAGAGTCGCCGGCCGAGCGCGAGTGCGGCGAGAGTGGCCGCGACCGGCAGGCCGGCCACCGCGACGATGGCGAGTCCGCCCTGCTGTTTGAAGGCCATCGCGACCGCGACGAGCAGCGGCCCGGCGAGGAAGGTGGACCACCAGCGTGGCCAGCGCAGTACCACCCAGATCGCGGCGAGAGTGGTGGCGACCATGGGAGCGTCGTTGTGCGCGGCCCCGATGAAGTGCAGCACGAGCAGCGGGTTGAGGACGCCGAGCCAGACCGCGCCACGTTTCGGCCGGCCGAGCAGGGTGGCGATCCGGGGCACCAGGACGAGCATGGCCGCGACGGCGAGCACAGCGGGGATCCGCATCGCGACGACCGACCAGTAGGACTGGGCACCGGTCGCGACCACGACCAGCTCGTTGAGCCGCAGGGTCAGCGGCGGGTAGGCGACCCCGCTGCCGGCCCACAACGGGTCCACCAGGTAGGCGAACGGCCCTCCCGACGTGGCGAGTCCCACGTGGTAGGGGTTCTCGCCGACCGACAGCGTCCAGCCCAGGTCGGCGTAGAGCACGGCGTCCGGGCTGAGTACGGGCGGCACCACCAGCAGCGGGAGGCTCCACAGGGCGAGGGTCGTACCCGCGTGGACGGCGGGACGCTCCCGGGTGGGCCGGATGTGCCACCATCCCCAGACCAGTGCCACGACCCCGACGACGAGCACGACGCGGTTCCAGGGCATCGAGGCGGAGAGCCCGATCGCGTTCACCCAGTTCGCGGGCCAGCCGTCGGGGGAGAAGGAGAACTCGGGGTGGCAGCTGCCCCACGCCACCAGCACGGTGCCAGCGAAGCCCGCCCAGACCCCGCGCGAGCGCAGGGCCGCGGCCGGTCGGACGGTCATGTGGGCTCCTGCGAAGGATGGGGTCGACTCCCCAGTGTAGGGCGGGCGAGGCTTGCTGCCGCGGCGGATCCGGGCCGGCGAAACGAGGGCCCTGCCGCTGCGTGCTCCGGATCGCCGCCCTCGGCCCTGGCCCGGGCAGCGGTGGCAGGAACGCCTCGCGGTCGGCGGTGGTCGTTCCGCTCGAGCGGCGCTGCCGGCGGGATACCGTGACCCGGTGCGGACGCCGAACAGCCAGAGCAGGGAGATCCTCGCGCTGGCCCTGCCCGCCTTCCTCGCCCTTGTCGCCGAGCCGCTCTTCCTGCTCGCGGACACCGCGATCGTCGGGCACCTCGGTACCGCACAGCTGGCCGGCCTGGGCGTGGCCAGCGCGATCCTGGTCACCGCCGCGGGAGTGTTCGTGTTCCTCGCCTACGGCACCACCTCGATCGTCGCGCGGCAGGTGGGCGCGGGCCACGAGCGGGCCGCGCTCGCGTCCGGACTGGACGGGATCTGGCTCGCCCTGATCCTCGGGGTGCCGGCCGCCGTGGGGGTCGGTCTGGGTGCGGCCCCGCTGTCGGGGCTGTTCGGGGCGTCCGCGGACGTGCTCGGCCAGGCGACCATCTACCTCGCCATCTCGGCTGCGGGCATCCCGGCAATGCTGGTGGTGCTCGCCGCCACCGGGGCGCTGCGCGGCCTGCAGGACACCCGCACCCCGCTGGTCGCCTCCGTGCTCGGCTTCGGCGGCAACCTTGTGCTCAACCTGTGGTTCGTGCTGGGCCTGGGCTGGGGGATCGCCGGCTCGGCGTGGGGCACCGTCCTCGCGCAGAGCGCGATGGCGCTCGGCCTGGTGGCGGTCGTGGTGCGCCGCGCGCTGCAGGTGCACGCGCCGTTGCGTCCCGAGCCGGGACGGGTGGTGCGGGCCGCGGCGACCGGTGTGCCCCTGCTGGTGCGCACGCTCGCCCTGCGTGCGATCCTGCTGGTCACGACCTGGGTGGCCGCGGGCCTGGGCGAGGTCCCGTTGGCGGCCCACCAGGTGGCGGGGACGATCTGGACGTTCCAGGCATTCGCGCTCGACGCGCTCGCCATTGCCGCGCAGGCACTCACCGGCAAGGCGCTCGGTGCGGGCGATGCGGCGGCAGTACGGGCGGCGACGACCACGATGATCCGTTGGGGGGCGTGGGCCGGTCTCGGGTTCGGGCTGTTGCTGGCGGCCGGGTCCGGAGGTGCCGCGGCCCTGCTCGTGATCGGCGCCACGGGGTGGCTGTCCGGACTGGTCTTCGTGGTGGACGGGGTCCTGATCGGTGCGGGCGACGGGCGCTGGCTCGCCGGAGCGATGGCGGCGACACTCGGGCTCTACCTGCCGTTCGTGCTCGCCGTCCGCTGGCAGACGCCGGTCCTGGCCGGGCTCGGCGACCCGGTGGCCGTGGCGGTGCTGTGGGCGGTGTTCATGGTCTTCATGGGCATCCGGTGGGGCTTCCTGTGGCACCGGGTCCGAGGGGACGCGTGGCTGGTCACCGGGGCGGAGCGCTGACCCCGGCCGAGGGCTGAGTGGCCTACTCTGCGGCGATCGCCTCGTGGTGCCGGACGACCTCCGCGACCACGAAGTTCAGCCACTTCTCCGCGAACTCGGGATCGAGGTTGGCCTGTTCGGCGAGCCGGCGCAGCCGGCCGATCTGCTGGTCCTCGCGTTCCGGGTCCGCCGGAGCGAGTCCCTTCGTGCGCTTGAGTCTCCCGACCTGCTGGGTGATCTTGAACCGTTCGGCGAGCAGGCAGATGATCGCGGCGTCCAGGTTGTCGATGGAGCCGCGGAGGCGCTCGAGTTCGGGGTCGCTCTGCACGCGCACAGCCTAGCCGGGGTGGACGCCACCCGTCCCGATGCTCAGCCGTGCCTGGTCGGCACCAGACCGGTGGCGGTCAGCCCGAAGAAGAGGACGGCACCGATGACCAGGCCGATGCCCAGTCGCACCAGAACCCGGAACCAGGGCCTGGCGGGCAGGAGCTGGAAGCCGACGGCGAGCGCGAGCCCGATGCCTCCCGCGATCCCGGCGTAGACGGGCTGGACGAAGCCGGAGATCAGTCCCACCGCGAGGCCGGCGATGCCCAGTGTCGCCTCCGGTCCGCCCGAGGGGGAGTGCAGGTCGTTCGATGTCTGGCTCACGGCGCCACTCTAGGAGGCTCCGGGCTCGCCGTGGGCCGGTGCGGAAGGTTGCGTCCCGTTCCCCGCACCGGTCAGGCGATCACGTCTCCCGGCGTGGTGTTGGCGGGGATACCGGTCACGACGGACGCCGGCGGCACGTCCTTCACCACCAGGGCGTTCGCCCCGATCCTGGTGCCGTCGCCGATCGTGATCGGGCCGATGATCTTCGCTCCCGCGCCGAGCAGGACGTTGTTGCCGATGGTGGGGTGCCGCTTGAACCTGCCCCGGCTGCGGCCGCCGAGGGTGACCTGGTGGTACATCAGCACGTCGTTGCCGATCTCTGCGGTCTCCCCGATCACCACGCCCATGCCGTGGTCGATGAAGAACCGACGCCCGATCACCGCGCCCGGGTGGATCTCGATCCCGGTGAGCCCTCGCGACCACTGCGAGAAGATCCTCGCCAGTGGCCGCAGCGCCGGGCTGGTCGTCCACATCCGGTGGCACAGCCGGTGAATCCAGACCGCGTGGATGCCCGGGTAGGTGAGCGCGACCAGCACCCTGGACGTCGCTGCGGGGTCCTCCCGCATCGCGGTGTCGAGGTCTTCCTTGATGCGCGCCCACGCACGCCGGAGCAGGTTCGCTTGCACTAGTCCAGTAGATCGGCGTAGAGCACCGTGGACAAGTACCTCTCCCCGAACGACGGGATGATCACGACGATGGTCTTCCCGGCGTTCTCCTCGCGCGCGGCCAGTTCGCCGGCGGCGGCGAGCGCAGCGCCGGAGCTGATGCCGACCAGCAGGCCCTCCTCGCGGGCGGCCCTGCGGGCCCACTCGACGGCGGTGTCGCTGCTCTGCGGCAGCACCTCGTCGATCACCGAGCGGTCGAGGATGTCGGGGATGAAGTTGGCCCCGATGCCCTGGATCTTGTGCGGCCCGGGCTGGCCGCCGGAGAGCAGCGGCGACTCGGCCGGCTCGACCGCCACGATCTTCACCCCCGGCTTGTGCTGCTTGAGCACCTGCCCGACCCCGGTGATGGTGCCGCCGGTGCCGACGCCGGCCACCACGTAGTCGACCTTGCCCTCGGTGTCCGCCCAGATCTCCAGCGCCGTGGTCTTGCGGTGGATGTCGGGGTTGGCGGGGTTGGCGAACTGGCGGGCCAGGATCGCGCCCGGCGTCTCGGCTGCGATCTGCTCGGCCCTGGTCACCGCGCCCTTCATGCCCTCAGCGCCCGGGGTGAGGACGAGCTCGGCGCCGAACGCGCGGAGCAGGGCGCGACGCTCCTTGCTCATCGTCTCGGGCATCGTGAGGATCACCGTGTAGCCGCGGGCGGCGCCGACGAAGGCCAGCGCGATCCCGGTGTTGCCGGACGTGCCCTCGACGATCGTGCCGCCCGGCTTCAGCTCACCGGACGCCTCGGCGGCATCGATGATCGCGACGCCGATCCGGTCCTTCACCGAGTTGGCCGGGTTGTAGAACTCCAGCTTCGCCAGCACGATCGCCTGTGAGTCGCCGTAGAGCCGGTTGATCCTCACCAGCGGGGTGCGGCCGATCAGCTTGGTCGCGTCCTGGAAGTACGCCATGTTCGTTCGTCCTGTCTCGTGTCGTCGTTCGGTCAGAGCTGGGCCAGTGCCTGGTCCAGGTCGGCGATCAGGTCGTCGATGTGCTCGATCCCCACGCTGAGCCGGACCATCTCGGGAGCGACGCCGGCGGCGACCAGCTCCTCCTCGGTCAGCTGGGAATGGGTGGTTGTCGCGTTGTGGATGGCCAGCGACTTGGCGTCCCCGATGTTCGCGAGGTGGGAGAACAGCTGCAGGGCCTCGATGAAGGTCGAGCCGCCCTCGCGACCGGCCTTGAGCCCGAAGGCGAGGATGCCGCCGTAGCCGCGTCCGGTGAGCACCCGGTCGGCGACCGCCTTCGATGGGGACGAGTCCAGGCCCGGATAGTTCACCCAGGCGACCTTGTCGTGTCCTTCCAGGTACTTCGCCACGGCGAGGGCGTTCTGCGAGTGGCGCTCGATCCGCAGGTGCAGGGTCTCCAGGCCCTGGAGCAGCTGCCAGGAGTTGAACGGGGAGATCGCGGCGCCGGTGTTGCGCAGCAGCACGGTCCGGGCCCGGATGATGTAGGCCGCCGGGCCGACCGCGTCCGTCCAGACGACACCGTGGTAGGCGGGGTCGGGGCCGGTCAGCCCGGGGAACCGGTCGGCATGGGCGGTCCAGTCGAAGTTGCCGGAGTCGACGATCACGCCGCCGATCGAGGTGCCGTGGCCGCCGATGTACTTGGTGGCCGAGTGGACGGCGACGTCGACCCCGTGGTCGAAGACGTGGGCCAGCAGGGGCGTGGGCACGGTGTTGTCCACGATGAACGGCAGCCCGAGCGCGTGGGCGGCGGACGACCAGGCGTCCAGATCGACGACGTTGATCGCCGGGTTGCCGATGGTCTCGCCGAAGACCAGCTTTGTCTTCGCGTCGACGTGCTGGGCGAGTTCCTCGGGCTTCTCCGGGTCGACGAAGCGGGCCTCGATGCCGTACTGGGCGAGCGTGTGTGCGAACAGGGCGTAGGTGCCGCCGTACAGGGTGGACAGCGCCACGATGTTGTCACCGGCGTAGGTCAGGTTGAGCACGGCGTAGGTGATTGCCGCCGACCCGGACGCCGTGGCGAGCGCCCCGACGCCGCCCTCGAGGGCGTTGACCCGGGTCTCGAACACGCTCTGGGTGGGGTTCATGATCCGGGTGTAGATGTTGCCGGGAACCTTCAGGGCGAACAGGTCCGCGGCGTGCTGGGTGTCGTCGAAGACGTAGCTGGTCGTCTGGTAGATCGGCACAGCGCGGGAGTTGGTGGCCGGATCGGCCTCCTCCTGGCCGGCGTGGACGGTGAGGGTGTCGGGATGCTGGGACATGGTGCTCCTGATTGTGCTGCGGTATGAGTTGGCCGGACGGCCTGATGGGCGTCCGCGGGGCATGGATGGGCGATCCGCGAGGGATCTGATGGGGCTGGTGTCGGTTCGTTGGCGCGGTGTTTCAGCGCATTCGACAACAGGCCATCGACGGCGCACAGCAGCAACACATGGTCGCGGGGCTCGTCGAGGACATGGCCGCAGGCTAGTGGGATGTCCGTTGAACGGTCAACTGCATCTTGGTATGCGGTCACTCCGGCGCGGTGGCCACCGTGCGGGCAGACCCCGGTTTGCCCATAAACTCAGCCGTCATGAGCCCCGAACACGATCTCGTGCTGGTCGTCGACTACGGCGCCCAGTACGCCCAACTCATCGCACGCCGGGTGCGCGAGGCGAGGGTCTACTCCGAGATCGTGCCGCACACGATGCCGGTCGCCGAGCTGCTTGCGCGCCACCCGAAGGCTGTGGTGCTCTCCGGTGGCCCGAGTTCGGTCTACGAACCCGGCGCCCCGCAGCTCGACGTTGCCCTGCTCGAGGCGGGCGTGCCGGTGTTCGGCATCTGCTACGGCTTCATGGCGATGGCCCAGGCGCTCGGCGGCACCGTCGCCCGGACCGGCCAGCGGGAGTACGGGCGCACGACCGTCGAGGTGCTCGAGCCGGGGCGCCTGCTCAGCGGCCTGCCGGGCTCGCTCACCTCCTGGATGTCGCACGGCGACGAGGTGACCGCCGCCCCGGACGGGTTCACGGTGAATGCGCGCTCGCCGAGGGCAACCGTGGCAGCCTTCGAGGACGCCGGACGGCAGCTCGCCGGCGTCCAGTGGCACCCCGAGGTGCTGCACTCCGAGCACGGCCAGGAGGTGCTGGAGCACTTCCTGCTCGACATCGCGGGCTGTCGTCCGACCTGGACGTCGTCCAACATCGCAGAGGAGCAGGTGCAGCGCGTCCGTGACGAGGTGGGGGACGCCCGGGTGCTGTGCGCGCTGTCCGGTGGCGTCGACTCCGCGGTGGCCGCTGCGATCGTGCAGCGGGCCATCGGCGACCAGCTGACCTGCGTGTTCGTCGACCATGGCCTGCTCCGCGAGGGTGAAGCCGAGCGTGTGGAGCGCGATTTCGTGGCGTCCACCGGGGTGCGGCTGGTGGTGGCGAACGAGCAGGAGCGGTTCCTGTCCGCGCTGGCCGGGGTGAGCGACCCCGAGACCAAGCGCAAGATCATCGGCCGCGAATTCATCCGCACATTCGAGGACGAGGCCCGCAAGATCAACGCCGACGGTCCGATCGACTACCTCGTGCAGGGCACCCTGTACCCCGATGTGGTGGAGTCCGGCGGCGGCGAGGGCGCGGCCAACATCAAGAGCCACCACAACGTGGGCGGGCTGCCCGACGACCTGCAGTTCTCACTGATCGAGCCGCTGCGCACGCTGTTCAAGGACGAGGTGAGGGAGGTCGGACGGCAGTTGGGCCTGCCAGAGCACATCGTGGCCCGGCACCCGTTCCCTGGCCCGGGTCTCGGGATCCGGATCGTCGGGGCGGTGGACGCCGAACGACTGCGCATCCTGCGGGCTGCGGACGCGATCGTCCGGGCCGAGACGACGGCCGCGGGCCTGGACGGCGCGATCTGGCAGTTCCCGGTGGTGCTGCTGGCCGACGTCCGCTCGGTCGGCGTGCAGGGGGACGGACGCAGTTACGGCCACCCGATCGTGCTGCGTCCGGTGTCCAGTGAGGACGCGATGACCGCCGACTGGAGCCGGCTGCCCTACGACCTGCTGGAGCGGATCAGTACCCGGATCACCAACGAGGTCCCCGAGGTGAACCGGGTGGTGCTGGACGTGACCAGCAAGCCACCCGGCACCATCGAGTGGGAATGACGGGTCAGCGGTAGTCGCCGGTGTTGCCGGAGTTGCCGCCGCCGAACATCTTCTTGAGGTCCTCGAAGCCGGTCGACCCGCCCTCCTCGAGAGGCAGCACGAGCCACAGCGCGAGGTAGACCGGGACGATCAGGCCCCAGAAGAAGGCCAGCACGACGGTGATGATCCGGACCAGCCCGGAGTCGATGCCCAGGGAGCGGGCCACACCGCCGCAGACGCCGGCGATGAACTTGTCCGACGCGGACCGGGTGAGTGGTTGCTTCATTGGTGTTCCTTTCTTGGAAACTCAGTTGTGCCTGCGCGAGAGCAGCAGGACGCCGATCCCCACCACGACCATCGCGGCGGGGGCGAGGAGGCCGACCAGCCTCCAGTTGACGTGCCCGTAGGCGGTCCAGAACGCGAGTCCGGCGAGGGCGAGGGCGAGGACTCCAAAGGCGAACGCGGCACGGTCACGTCTCATCGCGTCACGTCCACTTCGCCGAGGTCGACGCTCACCCTCACGTGCAGCGTCGGGGTGGTGCCGCCGGAATCCGCCGGGTACGACGTGGAGCCGGAGATGTCGAAACCATCGTGGCTCTCGCCGTAGCTGCCGCCGGTGGCGCTGTACTCGCCGGTGCCGACCTTCCAGGTGACGTCGGAGGCGACGTCGCCGGGCAGTAGCAGGTTCAGCTGCCCGGTGCCGACGTGGACGGTGAGGTCCTGGTCCGCCGACAGCTGGAGCCTGCTCAGGTCGAGGGTCAGCTCGCCGGCCTGCAGCGTGACGGACGGCGGCAGGTCGGTGCCCGTGGTGTAGACGTGGTGCTGCTCGCCCAGCTCGGGGACGACAACGCCGTGCGCGTGCACCATCAGGCTTCCAGCGACGAGCGCGGCGATCAGGGTGGCCGGCAGCAGCAGGGGAGCACGGCCGCCGCGGACGCCGGTCAGCAGGGCGAGGCCGAGGCCTCCCAGGACGGCCGCGGCGTAGGCGAGCGCTGTCGCGGGCAGGCCGAGCACTCCCAGCAGGCTGACCCCGAGGACGCCGAGTCCGACCAGGGAGAACGCGAGCCACCACGCCCGCCAGCGGCGGCGCGTGCGCGGCTGCACGACCGGTACCGGGTCGTCGTCGCGGACGGCGAGGTCGGTGGCCGGATCGGTGTAGGGCTGGGTCCAGCGTGGCCGTTCGGGTGCGGGGAGCGCGACCTGTTCGTAGCCGGGCGTCTGCTGCTCGGCCAGCCGCTGTCGCCAGGTGTCCGCGGCCCGCTCGAACGGGGTGGGCTCGGCCGGCGGTGCGGACGACCTGCGGGAGTTGCGTCCGCGGAAGCCGAAGAACCAGATCGCGAAGATCACGGCCAGGGGGCCGATCCCGATGCCCTGGGTGCCGACCACTGCGACCAGGAGTGCGGCGACGGTGATCGTGACGATCACGACCGTGCCGCTCGACCAGCGACGAGTGAACGGGAACAGGCGGCGCACCAGGGGTTCGGCGCTGCCCTCGCGCGGCATGAGCAGCAGCCCGGTACCGTAGGCGATCAGCCCGATGCCGCCGAAGAAGGCGAGAACGACGACCGCGATCCGCAGCAGGTTCGGATCGACCTGCCAGCGCCGGGCGAGGCCCGCGCAGACACCACCCACCATGGCGCCCGTACGAGGACGGGTGATCACGGGGAGGTTGTTGTCGGGCACGTCTCCATTCAACGCCGGGCCGGGGATCCGGACCATAAGGGTTGACCCTGATGGCTCCCGGCAAAGCCGCGCAGGGTGCGCAGAATGGGGCTACGATTGAGAGCGCTTTCAAGTAACGACGCCATCAAGACTGATAGCGTTCGGCAGGTAGGCAGGCCGGGGTTCCCAGCGACGACCCGTGGACGGAGCAGTCCACGCGTCCGATCACCCCGGCGGGTGAGACAGGAGGGCACCCCGTGGCCAGGATTGACGTGGCACACTCGGCGCCGACACTGGAGGACGTCGCCCGCGTGGCCGGCGTCTCCCGGGCGACCGTCTCCCGGGTGGTGAACGGCGGCTCGCTCGTCGCCGCGAAGACCACCGAGGCGGTGCGCGTAGCCATCAACGAACTGGGCTACCACCCCAACCGGGCGGCCCGAGCGCTGGTCACCCGACGCACCGGCGTGATCGCGGTGATCGTCCCCGAGACCGACGAGCGGGTCTTCACCGACCCGTTCTTCCCGCAGGCTTACCACGGTGCCCTGCAGGCGTTCGCCGACTCCGACGTGCAGGTGGTGCTGGCCATGGCCCAGCCGGGCGACACCACGGACCGGATGGTGCGCTACCTCGAGTCGGGCCACATCGACGGCGCGATCATCGTCTCCCACCACGGGCCGGCCCTCGCCGTCGCCCTGGCGAAGTCGTGGCAACCCGTCGTGTTCGTCGGCGACCCCGAGGCGCCCGGCGTCTGCTACGTCGACCTCGACAACAGGGAGGCGGCGCGGGTGGCCACCCGACACCTGATCGCGCGCGGTGCGCGCACGATCGGGACGATCACCGGCCCCCTCGACATGGGCTCGGCCAAGGCGCGGCTGGAGGGCTTCCAGCAGGCCATGGCCGAAGCCGGGCTGGACGGCTCCATCGTCGCAGAGGGCGGCTACACCGCCGAGAGCGGCGCGGTGGCCGGGCGGCTACTCGCCGAGCATCCCGACCTGGACGGCCTGTTCGTTGCGAACGACCTGATGGCGGTCCGGGCGATGTCCGTCGTACAGCAATCCGGACGCCGCGTGCCCGAGGACGTGAAGATCGTCGGCTTCGACGATGCGGCGATCGCGCAGCAGTGCACTCCCCAGCTGACCACCATGACCAACCCGGCAGCGGAACACACCCGGCTGGCCGCGGAGATGTTGATCGAACTCCTCGCCGGCGGCATCCCCAAGAGTCCTATGAGTCTCAAGCCGAGCCGGCTGGTGGTGCGCGGCTCGGCATGAGCCAGCGCGACGACCCGCAGGGCCCGGACGGCGACCGGGTGCATCCGGCCGCGTCCGCGGATGCTGCCGGTGAGGTCGCCCCGGCTCCCGGGACCGGGCTGCAGCCGCGTTCGACGCGGCCGATCAGTGATGCCTGGATCGGCGGAGTCTGTGCGGGCCTCGCCGATCACCTGGGCTGGTCGGCGCTCGTGCTGCGGGTGCTGTTCGTGGTGCTCGGCGCGCTCGGCCTGACCGGGGTCGCGCTGTACCTTGCCCTCTGGCTGGTGATGCCGCGACAGGTCGGGCAGCGGTCCGCCCCTGGCCTGGAGGCCGGGGCACGCAAGGGGCTGCGCCCGGGTGGCACGACGGCACTCACACCGGTCGACCTCGGAGTGGCCGGCGCCCTCGCCCTGCTCGGGGTGGGCGCTCTGTGGCTCGTCCAGGCGTCCGGCTGGGGACTGCCGTTGCCCGCACTGCTGGCCGGCGTCCTCGCGGGCGCAGGCCTGGGCCTGATCTGGTGGCAGGCCGACCACGTGTCCACCAGGGAACTGCGCACCGGTTCGGGCTGGGGCCGCGTGTTCGCACCGCTGCTGGCCCACTGGACCACCGTGGTCGCGGTGATCGCCGGCCTGCTCGCGCTCTCCGCGTCCGTGGCGGTGCTGGTCGCCTCCGTGCTGACCGGGCTGGGGGAGGTCGCCCGCACCCTCGCCCTGCTCGGCCTGGCGGTCGGGGGCCTGCTGCTGGCCGCCCTCCCGTGGCTGCTCCGGGTGCGTCAAGCACTTGCTCAGGCGCGTGATGACGCGCTGGTGGCGGACGCTCGGGCGGACATGGCCGCGCACCTGCACGACTCCGTCCTGCAGACCCTGGCACTGATCCAGCGGCAGGCGAGCGACCCGAAGGCCGTAACCGCGTTGGCCCGACGCCAGGAGCGCGAGCTGCGCCAGTGGCTGTACGGGGAGAGCCTCGGGTCGGCGACCCTGGCCGAGGCGCTGTCGGGGGAGATCATCGACGTGGAGGACCGCCACGGGGTGGACGTGGAGCTGGTCACCGTCGGCGACTGCGACCTGACCCCAGAGGTGGTGTCCGTGGTGCGGGCTGCGCGGGAGGCGATGGTGAACGCCGCCAAGCACTCCGGCGCGGAGCGGATCGATGTCTACGCAGAAGTCGACCCCGAACTGGTGTCGGTGTACGTCCGCGACCGGGGCCAGGGATTCGACCTGGCCAGGATGGATGACGACCGGATGGGCGTTCGGGGGTCGATCATCGAGAGGGTGAAGCGCGCCGGCGGGCGGGCGATAATCAGGACAGCGCCCGGTGAGGGCACCGAGGTGAGACTGGAGTTGCCACGATGAGCGAGACCGAAGACCGTCCGACCCCTGCGGCATGGCGTGTGGTGGTGGTGGACGACCACGCGATGTTCCGCAGCGGGGTGAAACATGACATCGGCTCCCGGGTGCAGCTGGTCGGCGAGGGAGAGGACGTGCCGACGGCGGTGGCAGCGATCCTGGCCGCGCTCCCCGACGTGGTGCTGCTCGACGTGCACCTGCCCGGAGGCGGCGGGATCGAGGTGATCAAGCAGGTCGCAGCGAAGGAGCCAGAGGTGAAGTTCCTCGCGCTGTCGGTCTCCGACGCCGCGGAGGATGTGATCGGCGTGATCCGGGCGGGCGCACGGGGCTACGTGACGAAGTCGATCTCTGCCGACGAGCTCGTCGAGGCCATCGGACGCGTCGCCACCGGTGATGCGGTGTTCAGTCCGCGCCTGGCCGGCTTCGTGCTGGACGCGTTCAGTGGCGCGATCGACGTGGCGAGCATCGACGAGGACCTCGACCGGCTCAGCGTCCGCGAACGCGAGGTGCTGCGCCTGATCGCCCGCGGCTACGCCTACAAGGAGATCGCGCGGGAGCTGTTCATCTCGATCAAGACCGTGGAAACCCACGTGAGCAGCGTCCTGCGCAAGCTCCAGCTTTCGAACCGGCACCAGCTGACCCGCTGGGCGACCGACCGCAAGCTCGTCTAGGCCTAGCGACCCCCACAAGGTGGCCCGTAGAGGCCGTAGTCGGCCTCTACGGGCCACCTTGCGAGTGGTGGGAGGTCTCAGGGCGGGGCGCCGGTCGGGCTCGCTAGCGACGGCGGCCGACAACCAGGCCGTAGAGCCACAGCACGAGCACCGAGCCGCCGATCGCGAGCAGCCACGACCACGGCGAGAAGAAGCTGGTCACGCCGTGGTCGAACACCGCGCTGCCGATCCAGCCGCCGACCACGCCGCCGACGAGGCCCGTGATCAGGCTGGAGAGCCAGCCACCGCGGGCCTTCAGGATCGCCTTCGCGATAGCGCCGGCGATCAGGCCCATCAGAATCCATGCAATGAAACCCATGCCTCAACGCTAGGTCGACGGCACCGGCCACCCCATCGGGAGCGTCCCTGAGCCGTCCCCGGTCGGAATCCCGGATTGCCTGGTGTCGGCAGCGGCAACCAGGGGCCGGCACGGGTGGGATCTCCACGCGGCAGGCAGGCCTTCGGCGCCGGACGGCGGGATGGTTCAGCGGCGGGCGTCGGTGAACTTCTTGAACACCCAGAGCACGAGCATGCAACCGAGGATGGCGAGGATCCAGGACGGCAGCGAGAAGAACGGCAGGTCGCTGTTGCCGGTGAGCAGGGCCGCCATCCAGCCGCCAACGGTGGAGCCGGCGACGGCCAGGATCACGGTGGCGGGCCAGCCGGCCTCGAAGCCGAGCACGGACTTGGCGATGGCTGCGGCGACCAGGCCCATGATGACCCACGCGACGAATGCCATGTGCCCACGGTACCTGCGCCGCCCAAGGGTCGCGGCGTGCCCGCCGGGGTGGCAGCCGGTGGGGGTGGGAGCGCCTAGGCTTTGTTCAGCCATGACTGACACCCTGTTCGGAGACCTGTTCGCCACTCCTGCACCGGCCGCCCCTGAGGGCGCCGGTGGCCTTGCCGAGCCCGCGAAGCGGCACCGGATCACCGAGGAAGAACTGCTCGTCGACCTGAACGCGCCGCAGCGGGACGCGGTCGTGCACGAGGGCAGCCCGGTCCTGGTCGTGGCGGGTGCCGGCTCGGGCAAGACCAGGGTGCTCACCCGGCGGATCGCCCACCTGGTCAGCCAGCGAAACGTGCACCCGGGCTCGATCCTCGCGATCACGTTCACGAACAAGGCCGCTGCCGAGATGCGGCACCGGGTCGTGGAGCTGGTCGGTAACCGGGCGAAGCTGATGTGGGTCTCGACGTTCCATTCGGCGTGTGTGCGGATCCTGCGCGGCGACGTGTCCCGGTTCGGGATCAGCCGCACCTTCTCGATCTACGACGACACCGACTCCAAGCGGTTGATGCAGCTCGTGCTGCGCGACCTCGACCTCGATCCCAAGCGGTTCCCCGTCCGGGCAGTGCTGAACTGGGTGTCGAACTGCAAGAACGAGCTGGTCGATCACGAGTCCGCGCGCAGCCGGGCCACCGAGGGGACGGCCGAGGAGACCTACGCCGATGCCTATGCGGAGTACCAGCGCCGGCTGAAGGCGGCCAACGCGCTCGACTTCGACGACCTGATCATGACCACCGTGCACCTGCTGCAGGCGTTCCCGGATCTGCGTGAGCAGTACCGCAGGCGCTTCCGGCACGTGCTGGTGGACGAGTACCAGGACACCAACCACGCCCAGTACGCACTGGTCAGGGAGCTGTGTGGGGTGCACCCGGCCGGAGCGGCCGACGGGCCGGAGGCCGACCCGCCCGAGCTGATGGTGGTGGGCGACTCCGACCAGTCCATCTACGCCTTCCGCGGGGCCACGATCCGCAACATCCTCGACTTCGAGTCCGATTTCCCGGGTGCGCGGACGATCGTGCTCGAGCAGAACTACCGCTCCACCCAGAACATCCTGAGTGCTGCGAACGCGGTGATCACCCGCAACGCCGGACGCCCCCAGAAGCGGCTCTGGTCGGACGCCGGTGACGGCGAGAAGCTGGTGGGCTACGTGGCCGACACCGAGCACGACGAGGCCCAGTTCGTGGCAGAGGAGATCGACCGGCTGGGCGACGCCGGCGCGGCGAAACCCGGTGAGGTGGCGGTGTTCTACCGCACGAATGCCCAGTCGAGGGCGTTCGAGGAAGTGTTCATCAGGGTCGGCCTGCCGTACCGGGTGGTCGGTGGCGTCCGGTTCTACGAGCGCCGTGAGGTGCGGGACGCGATCGCCTACCTGCGCGCCATCGCGAACCCCGACGACGACGTGTCGGTACGTCGCGTGCTGAACGTTCCCCGGCGCGGCATCGGCGACCGCGCGGAGGCGATGGTCGAGGCGTTCGCCGCGTCCGCGCAGATCTCCTTCGGCGCGGCGCTGGACCGGGCGAAGGAGGCGCCGGGCCTGGCCACCCGGTCGCTGAACCAGGTCGAGGCGTTCGCCGCGCTGCTGGCGGGCTACCGGCAGAAGGTGGCCGAAGGAGTGCCGGCGGACGAGATCCTGGCCGGGATCCTGAAGGACTCCGGCTACCTGGACGAGCTCAGTGCCTCGAGCGACCCGCAGGACGAGAGCCGGCTGGAGAACCTGGTCGAACTGGTCAGCGTGGCCGGGGAGTTCGTTGCCGCCGCCCATGCCGTCGACCTCCCCGCCGAGGAGGGTGAGCTCGCCGCCGCCGCGCCGGAGCCGGATGACTCGCTGCCCGCATTCCTGGAGCGGATCGCACTCGTCGCGGACTCCGACCAGATCCCAGACAACGACCCTGATGCCGCCGGCGTGGTCACCCTGATGACGCTGCACACCGCGAAGGGGCTGGAGTTCAACACGGTCTTCCTGACCGGCTTCGAGGACGGGATCTTCCCGCACCAGCGGGCGATGAGTGACAAGGCGGAACTGGAGGAGGAGCGCCGGCTGGCCTACGTGGGCATCACCCGGGCCAGGCAGCGTCTCTACCTGACCCGCGCGACTGTTCGCTCGCAGTGGGGATCGCCCCAGTACAACCCCGCGAGCCGGTTCACCGAGGAGATCCCGGATCACCTGATCGACTGGCGCCGGCTCGGAACCGCTCGCAGCACGTACGCCTCCTCCGCGGCGTCCCGCACCCAGCAGTCCTGGCGCGCGACGGTCGGTTTCGGGGCGCGACCGGCGATCAAGACGGTGCCCTCGGTGGACGTCGGTGACCGCGTGTTGCACACCACCTTCGGCATGGGCACGGTGATCGCCACCTCGGGGGCCGGAGACACGGCGAAGGCGGACGTCGACTTCGGCTCGGTCGGGCTGAAGCGGCTCTCGCTCAAGCACGCCCCGATGGAGAAGCTGTAGCTAGAGTTCCGGCGGACGGGCGCGTCCGCGCTTGGTCTCGGCGCGCCGCCGCTTGTTGGCCAGGCGGCGGTCGATGGAGGCCCGGCTCGGACGGGTGGCGCGCCGCGGCGGCGGGGGTGGGGCGACTCCGTCCCGGATCAGCGTGGCCAGGCGCTCGCGGGCTGCTGCCCGGTTCTGGCGCTGGGAGCGGGACTCCTCGGCCACAACCGTGAGCACGGTGCCGGCCAGCCGCGTCCGCAGCCGGCGCAGCAGGCGCTCGCGCTGCGAGTCGTCCAGCGTCCGGGACGCGGCTACGTCGAACGACAACTGGACCCTCGAGTCGGCAGTGTTCACGCCCTGGCCGCCCGGACCGGAGGCGTGCGAATAGCGCTCGACCAGTTCTGCGGCGGGGATGACCAGGCCGGCCGGTATGCCTGGCCCGGGCCCGATCGCCAAACCGCTCACCGGGTAACCGTAGCGACCTGCGGACATCCGCTGGGGCGAAGCCACGCGCGGAATCACCGGCGACCGACACGGCCACCAGGTGGGGTTAGTTGTGGGTGGGTGTGCCCTTGGCTTCCGGGTTGGAACCGATGTACTCCATCGGGTCGGACTGCACGCCGTTCTTCTTGATCGAGAAGTGCAGGTGAC
>PHEV01000059.1 GCA_002843035.1 Actinobacteria bacterium HGW-Actinobacteria-5
CCGCTGGTCGCCCCGGTCGGGTTCCCCGAGCCGCTGGTCCGGTTGTTCGTGAAGTTCCCGCGGATCGTGCCAGGGATCTACTGGTGGTGGGACCCTCGGGTGAAGGCGAAGATCACCGGCAGCCCGCACGCCTACCCCGGCTTCCCGCTGCGCGGCATCATGCCGTTCCTGCACCTGTCGGAATGGCTCTACGACGGATCGGTGGCGGTCGGCCACGAACTCGAACGAACGGTGCTGGTCACGAATCCCGGCGACTTCGCGATCCGCAAGGACGTCGCCCGGCGCTTCGTCGACCGGGTCTTCGCGCCGGCCTCGATCCGCTTCGGCGAGGCTCTCGTCGACCCGGACCTGAAGTGGATGCACGACTTCGTCGATCCGCTCTCCCCGAGCACCGGCACGACCGAACAGGTCACCGCCGTGCTGCTGGCCGGGCTCGGCACGGGCGAACCGACCGCGACGGGCGTCCTGGTCGAGCCGCTGGTGGGCGAGCAGCCGGCGTCCTGATCGGCGGGTGGACCGGGTTCGGAACCGTCCCCGATCCGGTCTGATCGGCAGGTGGACCGGGTTCGGAACCGTCCCCGATCCGGTCCGGCGCGAGCTCAGGCCCGCGCGCAGTCGGTGCAGGTGCCGTAGAACTCCAGTTCGTGCTCGACCTGGGCGAAGCCCTGCTCGGCAGCGAGCGCTCGGATCAGGGTCTCGAGGGAAGGGATGCTCACCTCGACCGTGCGTCCGCAGGAACGGCAGATGAGATGGTGGTGGTGGCCGGGCGAACAGGTCCGGTAGGCGACCTGGCCGTCGGGGGTGCGGATGGCGTCCAGCTCTCCCGCTGCCGCCAATCCCTGCAGCGTCCGGTACACGGTGGCCAGGCCGACGCCGGAGCCGTCGTGCCGCAGCCGGTCGTGGATCTCCTGGGCGGTGGCGAAGGTCTCCTGATCCTCCACGGCCTGCCGGATCTCGGTGCGCTGGCGGGTGTGCCGCGGGCTCCCCGGACGGTCAGTGCTCGTCATAGTGGTCCTCGTGGGCGGCATGGCGGTGGCCGTCGTGGATGTAGTCGGTGTGCCCGGCATGCTCCACGGCCAGGTGCCCGCAGTCGGCGTCGTGGACGTGCGGGTGCGTCTCGGCGAGTTCGTGGACGGCGGGAGCGCTGTCGTCCGGCAGCTCGACTACAGGACGGTGCCGCCGCTGCAGGGCCCGCGACACCGGCCAGCTGAGCGCGAACACGGCGATCGCGATCACGACGATCAGCGAGCCGGGGGCGGTGTTCAGGTAGTAGGAGCCCACCGTGCCGCTGAGCGCGGCGACCGCGCCCAGCCCCATCGCGGCGAACAGCCCGTTCCGGAAGCCGACCACCACGTGGTTGGCGGTGGCCACCGGCACGACCATCAGCGCGCTGACCAGCAACAGCCCGACGGTGCGCATCGAGACGGTCACAGTGACCGCGGCGAGGCTGACCACGACGACGTTGAGCAACCGAACCCGAAGCCCGATCGAACGGGCGAACGGCTCGTCCGCGCTGACCGCGAACAGCTGTGGCAGCAGGCCGATGGTGACCGCCAGCACGATCGCCCCCAGGATGGTGATGTACCACAGGTCGGCCGCGCTGATCGTGAGCAGCGAACCGAACAGGTAGGCCGACAGCGTCCCGGTGCCCTGGCCGGCCAGCCCGGCGAGCAGCAGGCCCGCGGACAGGCCGCCGTAGAAGAGGATCGCCAGGCCCACGTCGCCGCTGGCCCGACCCGATTCGCGGAGCAACTCGATGCCGATCGATCCGGCCACGCAGATCGCGACGGCGAGCGGCAGCGGGGCGGTGCCGGTGAGGAGGGCGAGGCCGACGCCGGCCACGGCGAGGTGGCCCAGGCCGTCCCCGAGCAGGCTCAGCCGGCGCTGGACGAGGAAGGTGCCGATGGCCGGCGCCGTGACGCCGGTGATCAGGGCGGCCAGCAGCGCCCGCTGCATGAACGCGAGGGAGAACCAGTCCATCAGCTCACCTCCTCCAGTCCGGTGTGGGTCGTGCGCGGGCGTTCGAGCTCCCCGGTCTCGTGGCCGCCGTGCACGGCGCGGTGGTCGTGGTCGGAGTGGTCGTGGCCGGGTTCGTCCTCGTGGCCGTGGTCGTGCTCGTGGTGGCTGTAGCCGGGCGGCATCACGCGCCCGTCGGCGAGCACGATGGTGCGGTCGATCAGCGGACGGAAGCAGCCCAGCTCGTGCAGCACCATCACGATCGTCGCGCCCCGTTGCTTCAGCCGGGCCGCGACGCCGGCGAGCAGTTCCTGGGTGTTGCGGTCGACGCCCGCCAGCGGCTCGTCCCAGACCATCAGGTCGGCGCCGGTGGCGAGGGCCCGCGCGATCAGCACCCGCTGCTGCTGGCCTCCGGACAGCCGGACGAACGGGTAGCCGGCCCGGTCGGCCAGGCCGACCTCGGCGAGCGCCGCGTCCACGGCCTTGCGGTCGGCCGCGGAGGCCGGAAGGAACGGACGCCGGGTGCCGAGGCGTCCGCTCGCCACCACTTCGCGCGCGGTGGCCTGCTGCACCAGAATGCCGCCCCGCTGGGGCACGTAGCCGAGCCGACTCCAGTCGGTGAAGTCATCCAGCGGGGTTCCGAACAGGGAAATCTCCCCCCGGTGCGGGATCAGACCGAGGAGCGCCCGCATCAGGGTGGTCTTGCCGGAGCCGTTGTTGCCGAGGATCGCGACCATCTCGCCCGGCCGGATCTCCAGCGAGGCCCCGCGCACGATCGGGACGCCGTTCAGGACGACGTCGACGGACGCGGCCTCGACCACCGCGTCCGTCGAAGCGGGTGCCTCGGTCAGGAGCACTGGTTGGCCTTGTGCAGGGCTGTGCCGTTGGATGCCATGACCTCAAGGTAGTTGGTGCCGCGCGAGTCCGCGGTGATCCCTTCCAGGGGATCGAGCACGTCGGTCTTCAGGCCGAGGTCGTTGGCGATCGACTCCGAGACGACCGGCGAGACCAGGGTCTCGAAGAAGATCGTGGTGACGTGGTTGGCCTCGGCGATCTTCTGCACCTCGGCGATCCGGGCAGCGCTCGGCTCGACGTCCGGCTCGACGCCGTTGATGCCTACCTGGGTGAGGCCGTACCGCTTGGCGAAGTAGCCGAAGGCAGCGTGGGAGGTGATGAACGGCGTGATCGCGCAGGTGGTGAGCTCGGACTTCAGCGTTGTGTCCAGGCCGTTGAGATCGTCGACGAGCCTGGCTGTGTTGTCGGCGAAGGCCTGGGCGTCCGCAGGGCGGGCCTGGGTGAGCGCGTCCCGGACGTGCTCGGCGATCGTGACCAGGTTGGTCGGGTCGAGCCAGGTGTGGGGGTCCTCCGCGCTGGTGCTGCTACCGGTGTCCGCGCCGTCCTGGCTCGCCTTCATCATGGTGAGGAAGGACGCCGTGTCGATCGTCTGCTTCGGGTGCGCCTGCTGGACGGCGGTGTCGACGGCGGGCTGGAAGCCGGACTGGTACACGACCAGGTCGACGGTGGACAGGGAGGCCACCTGTTGCGGGGTGAGCTCGAGGTCGTGCGGTTCGGCGCCCGGCGCGGTCAGGTTCTCGACGGCCACCTGGTCGCCGCCGACGCGGTCGACCACGAACTCGAACGGGTAGAACGCGACCGCGACCTGCAGCTTCGTCGCGTCGGTGCTGCCGGATGCGCTCGCCGTAGGTGCATCGGAGTAGGCCGAGCAGGCGGACAGGCTGAGCAGGCAGCCGGCAGCAAGGATGGCGAGTGGTGTGCCCCAAATCTTCATGGGAATCATTCTCATCTACGGCGCTCAGGGTGTCAACTCGCCGAACGGCACCGCACGCGTCGAGGGCTCGACCCTGGGGACGAGCGCTCGACGTCGGGGCGGGCTGTCCGCGAAGGCGCAGCGGGCTCCGCAGCCCCACTAGGCTCTGGCCAGCACCGCACCCGGAGGCGACCATGACCGTCAACGGCCAGATCTCGTTCTGGTGGCACCAGTTGGGCACGCCACCGCAGCGCCCGGCGCTGCCCGGCTCGACGGACGCCGACGTCTGCATCGTTGGCGGCGGCTTCACCGGACTGTGGACCGCGTACTACCTCAAGCGGCTCCAGCCGGATCTCCGGGTGGTGGTGCTCGAGCAGCGCTTCGCGGGCTTCGGCGCATCCGGACGCAACGGCGGCTGGTGCGTGAACTCGATCACGGGCGGACGGGAACGCTACGCGGCCACCCACGGCCGCGAGGCCGTGGTCCGGTTCCAGGCCGCCATGAACGACACGGTCGCCGAGGTCGCGCGGGTCGCCGCCGCCGAGGGGATCGACGCCGACCTCCGGCCGGGCGGGGAGTTCTGCATCGCCCGTACCCCGGCCCAGGCTGCCCGGATGCGGGAGTTCCACGACAGCGAGGCGCGCTGGCCCGGCGCGGACGTCGAGCTGCTCTCTGCCGCACAGGTGGCCGAACGGCTCGCGGTGGACGGCGCGCTCGGCGCCACCTGGCAGCCGCACTGCGCGACCCTGCATCCGGCCAAACTCGTCCGCGGCCTCGCCACGGCGGCCGAGCGCCTCGGCGTACGGATCCATGAGGGCACCGCCGTCCGCGAGACCTCCCCGGGCGTGGTGCGCACCGACTTCGGGGACGTGCGGGCGGCCGCGATCCTCCGCGCCACGGAGGGATTCACCGCCAACCTCCGTGGCGAACACCGCACCTGGCTGCCGATGAACTCCTCCATGATCGTGACCGAGCCGCTGCCGGCCGGGGTGTGGGAACGGATCGGCTGGGCTCAGGGCGAGGCTCTCGGCGACTATGCGCACGTCTACATGTACGCCCAGCGCACCGCGGACGACCGGATCGCGTTCGGCGGAAGGGGCGTCCCGTACCGCTACGGATCGAGGGTCGACACCGACGGGGTGACCCAGACGCGCACGATCGACGGGCTCACCGCGCTGCTGCGGGAGTTCTTCCCCGCGGCCGCGGACGCCGCCATCGACCATGCCTGGGCCGGCGTGCTCGGAGTGCCCAGGGACTGGACGGCGACCGTCGGGTTCGACCACGCGTCCGGGCTGGGCTGGGCAGGTGGCTACGTCGGCACCGGCGTCGCGGCCACCAACCTCGCCGGACGCACGCTGGCCGATCTCGTGTTGCGCAGGGACTCCGACCTGGCCGGCCTGCCCTGGGTGGGGCGCAGGGTGCGCCGCTGGGAGCCCGAACCGTTGCGCTGGCTCGGCGTCCAGGCCATCTACGCCGCCTACCGCGCGGCCGACCGACAGGAGGCCGCGGGGCGTTCCACCACCGCGCCGGTGGCGCACCTCGCGGACCTGATCTCCGGCCACTGAGACCGGGGTCAGGCCAGGCTCACCACCCGGTCGCAGCGGGCGACCAGGTCCGGGTCGTGGGTGATCACGAGGACGGGCGAGCCGGAGCTCGTCGTCCAGATGTCGTCGATCAGGGCCCTGGCCGTGGCGGCGTCCAGGTGCTCGGTGGGCTCGTCCAGCAGCAGCACCTGGTAGTGGCCGACCAGCAGCCGGGACTTCGGCTGTGCTGGCGTCGCGGTTCCCGATCCGGACGTTCTCCTCGATGGTGGTGGTGAAGATGTGGGCGTCCTGGGCGAGATAGCCGATCCGTCCGTCCACCTCGACCGAGCCCGCGCGCGGGGGGATCAGCCCGAGCACCGTCGCGGCAACCGTCGTCTTGCCGATGCCGCTGGGACCGACCAGGGCCACCTTCTCGCCGGCGCGCACCTCGAGATCGAGCCCGTCGACCACCGAGGGCATGCCCGGCCAGCCCGCCGACAGGCTCCGCACGATCAGGCTCGGCTCCTCGACCGGACGGCCCGCGTCGGTCACGTCGCCGGATCCGACCGGCTCGGCGTCCAGCACCTCCTCGACCCGACGCAGGGCGGCCCGGGCCCGGGGGCGGGTCTGGGCGGACGCGATCAGGGTCGACAGGGCCTCGTGCAGTGCCAGCGGTGTGAGCACGGCGACCGCCAGCATCACCGGGGCCATGGTGTGCCCGGCTACCTGGTTACCGCCGATCACCAGGGCCCCGATCACCGAGAGTCCTGCGGCGATCACCTGGGCGGCCGTGCCGATCCCGCGCACCCAGGCCGAGTGCGCGGACGCAACGCGCAGCTTCTCGTCGATCGCGGTGAACCGTTCGAGCCGGTCGGTGTCCGCCCCGTAGGCGACCAGGTCGGTGGCCGTGCGGGACAACTCGCGGGCGGAGTCGGCGAGCTCCCCTCGCAACGGGATGCCGGCCGCGTCCGCGCGGGAGGAGGCGAGCCGGGCCAGCCACGGCACGACCGCAGCGGCGACCACCGAGGTGACCAGCAGGACGAGCGCGGAGCCGGGCGAGAAGAAGGCGATCGCGAACGCGGTCGCGAGCAGGACGGCCGCGGAGGAGCTGAACGGGATCCAGACCCGCACGACCAGGTCCTGGATCGCCTCGACGTCGGCGATCACGCGGGTCAGCAGGTCGCCGCGGCGGGTGCCGAGCAGGGTCGTCCGGGCCAGCTTCGCGTAGGTCTCCAGCCGCAACGCGGACTGCAGCTTCAGCGCCACGTCGTGGCTGGCCATCCGCTCGGTGTAGCGGAACGCCCCCCGCGAGATGCCGAAGAAGCGGACACCGACCGCCGCAGCCTCGAGGTACAGCACGGGCGGGTGCTCGGCGGCCCGGGAGAGCAGCCACGCCGAAACGGCCATCAGCGCCACGGACGCCGCGGTCGCGCAGAACGCCAGCAGCGCGGAGCCGGTCAGCCGGAGCCTCGAGTGCGGCACGGCGTCCATCAGGCGACGCAGGAGCGGTCGCCCGTCCGCGGGAGGCGGCCCTCCGATTTCGGTGACCGCGGCGATGCGCCCTTCCGCCGGCTGTTCCTCCTGCGTGGTTCCGGCGGACGCGGAGGTCGACCCGGTGGCGGTCGCGCTGGTGGCGCTCGACCCGGCGGCGCTCGCCGCTGGTGCCGCGGAGATCTCTGCGTCCGCCGCGACGACCGGAGCGGACGCGGGGATGGGTGATGTGGCCGGCTCGATCCGCACCACGCGGTCGGCCTCGGCGAGCACGGCGTGGCGGTGGCTGACCACGAGCGCGGCCACGCCGAGTTCGCGCAGGCTGTGCAGCAGGCCGGCCTCGGTGTCGGCGTCCAGGCCGGCGGTGGGCTCATCCAGCACGAGGAGCTTCGCCCGGCCCAGCGTCACCCGGAGCAGGGCACGGGCGACGGCGATCCGGCGGCGCTCGCCCGCGGACACGCCCTCGGCGTCGTCTCCCACCGACTGGTCCGCGGGCAGGTCCCGGGCGCCGGCACGGCGCAGCGCGTCGGCGACCGCCGCGTCGGTCGCGTGCGGGTAGCCGAGCCGGACGTTGTCCGCGACCGTCCCGGACAGCAGGCCCGGCTCCTGGCCGACGTACGCGATGCGCTCGCGCCAGTGCGGCAGGCGTCCGAGCGGTTCGCCCTCGCTGGTCAGCGTGCCGCCGGTCGGTGCGAGGAAGCCCATCACGGCGTTCAGCAGGGTGGTCTTGCCGGCCCCGCTCGGCCCGGCCAGCGCGACCACTTCGCCGGGCTGGATGTCGAAGGAGACCGGATCGAGGGCGGGGCCGGTGCCGCCGGGGTAGGTGTGGGTGACGCCGCGGACGCTGAGCAGGGCTCCCGACGACAGGTTCGGGTCAGCCGCGGCCGTCCCGGCCTGCTCCACCGGCCGGTCGGGCAGGTCGACCGGGGCGGGGTCGATCAGGGCGAACGCCGACTCGACAGCGGCGAGGCCGTCGGCCGCGTCGTGGTAGTGGACACCGACCTGCCGGACCGGCAGGTACGCCTCCGGGGCGAGGATCAGCACGAACAGCGCTGTGGCGAGGTCGAGCTGGCCGTAGACCACCCGGAAACCGATCGTGACCGCGATCAGCGCCACGCTCAGGGTGGCGAGCAGTTCCAGGACCAGCGCGGACAGGAACGAGACCCGCAGCGTCCGCATCGTCTCCGAGCGGTGCCGGCCCTCGCTCTCCTGCAGCCCCCGGGCCTGCGCCCTGGCGCGGCCGAACACCTGCAGGGTGGGCAGGCCGGCGACGAGGTCGGCGAAGTGGTTGGCCAGCCGGGTCTGGACCGCCCAGCGGCGCTTCGTGATCGACTCGGTCATCCAGCCGACCAGCGCCATGAACACCGGGATCAGCGGCAGCGTGATCGCAAGGATCACCGCTGAGAGCAGGTCGGAGGTGAGGATCGCCACGCCGACGATCAGGGGCACGGTCACCGCGAGCAGCAGCTGCGGCAGGTACTTGCTGAAGTAGCCGTCCAGCCCGTCCAGGCCCTGGGTGACCAGCGTGACGAGGCCGCCGGAGGAGGTCGATTCCAGCGGACGCTCGATCCGCGCGGTCATGATGTCGCGGCGCAGCTGGGATTTCACGGCCGCGGACGCCCGCTGCGCGAGCCACTCGTTCAGCCAGGACAGCAGCGCCTTCAGCCCGAACACAGCGGCGAGCCCGCCGACCGCCCAGCCCAGCGTGGTCAGCTGGCCGGAGGCGAAGATGTCGGCGACGGAACGCGACAACAGCCATGCCTGACCAAGGGTCAGGATGGCTGTTGCGCTGCCCACCGCGACCCCGGCGACCAGGTAACCCCTGGTCGCACGGGCCCTGCGGAGGAGGCGTGGGTCGATCGGCCCCGCCACGATCAGCCGGCGAGCGCCGGCGCAGGTTCGTCGTCGGGGATGTTCTCTGTGCCCAGCCGGCGGCGGAACACCGAGTAGGCCCACGCGGTGTAGGCCAGCACGATCGGGACGAAGATGCAGGCGAAGATCGTCATCAGCACCAGGGTGAGCTGGCTGGAGGAGGCGTTCATCGCGTTGAGCGGGGAGTCCGCGCCGCCGGCGGCGTCACGGAAGCCGAGACCCGGCCACATGGTCAGGAAGATCCCGACCGCGACGAACAGGATGGTCGCCGTCGTGGAGATGAAGGCGATGCCGTCGCGTCCCTTGCCGTTGAACCACCAGGCCGAGGCGAGACCTGCCGCGGCAAGCACCAGCAGCACCCAGCCGAGAGCACCGGTGGGGTGCAGCAGGTTCTGGGCGATCAGGAAGATCGCGCCGAGGCCGATCGCGACCAGGCCGACCTTGGCGGCGAACGCCTGCGCCTTGTCGTGGATCTCGCCCTTGGTCTTGAGGGCGAGGAACAGCGAGCCGTGGAACAGGAACAGCGCCACCAGGGTGAGGCCGCCGAGCAGGCCGAACCAGCTGAACAGCTGCCAGAAGTACGGGCTCGGGCTGAGCACGAACAGGTTCGGGCTGGCCGCGTCCGTCGTCACCGGCAGGCCGAGGATGAAGTTGGCGAAGCCGACGCCGAACACCAGCGGGACCAGGAACGAGCCGATCGAGGCCATCCAGTCGAACAGCGTGCGGTAGCGGCTGTCCGGGTGCTTGGCGCGGTACTCGAAGGAGACACCGCGGATGATCAGGCCGACCAGCACAAGGAACAGGGGCAGGTAGAGACCCGAGAACAGCGTCGCGTACCAGGCGGGGAACGCGGCGAAGGTGGCGCCACCTGCGGTGAGCAGCCAGACCTCGTTGCCGTCCCAGACCGGGCCGATCGTGTTGATCATGACCCGCTTCTCCTTCTCGGTCTTGCCGAGGAACGGGATCAGCATGGCCACGCCGTAGTCGAAGCCTTCGAGGACCAGGTAGCCGATCCACAGGACGGCGATCAGGATGAACCACAGGACCTGCAGGCCGAACGCTGCGCCGGTGGGAGGAACTTCCAGGATGAACATGGTGGGTCAGGTCCTCTCAGTAGGCGAAGGTCAGGGGAGCGTCTTCGTCGGTGATCACTTGTGGCTCAACGACGTCGGGCAACCCGAGCTTGGCGTAGTGCATGAACAGTCCGACCTCGATCACGGCGAGAGCGCCGTAGATCACGGTGTAGAGGACCATGGACAGGCCCACTTCGAAGGCGCTCACCCCCGGTGACACAGCGGACGCCGTGGGCAGCACGCCGAACACGATGAAGGGCTGGCGGCCCATCTCGGTGAAGATCCAGCCGAACGAGTTGCCGAACAGCGGGCCGAGCGGTGCGGCGAACATCATGGCCGTCCAGAGCTTACCGGCCTTCGGCACGCCGCCCTTGCGGGTCACCCACAGTGCCCACAGCCCGATCGCCATGGCCAGGAAGCCGAGGCCCATCATGAGCCGGAAGCTCCAGTACGTGACCGGGAGGTTCGGCACCCAGTTCTCGACGCCGACCTTGGCCAGCCGGTCGGAGACTTCCTTCTGCAGCTGGACGTTGGAGTTGGTGAACGCCTCGGACTCCATCTTCTTGACCAGGTCGTTGATGCCGTAGACCTTGCCGTCGAAGGATCCGGTGGCCAGGAACGACAGGACGCCGGGTACCTTCAGTGACCAGACTTCCTGGGAGCCGTCGAGGGTTCCGATCGTGATGATCGAGAACGCGGCGGGCTGCTCGGTCTCCCACAGGGCCTCGGCAGCGGCCATCTTCATCGGCTGCACCTCGGTCATGATCTTGCCCTGGATGTCACCGGTGACGACGCTCAGGGCGCCGGCCACCAGCAGCACCCAGGCGCCGAACTTGGTGGCCCAGCGGTAGGCGGAGGCGTCCTTCTCCTGCTTCTCGCTGCCGGGCTTGCCGATCTTCGCGAGGTGCCAGCCGGCGATGCCAAGGATCAGGCCGCCGGCGGTCAGGTAGGCCGCGGTGAGCACGTGCGGCAGGGTGACCAGCGCGACGGGGTTGGTGAGCACGTCGATCAGCGAGGTCATCTCGGCGCGGTCCGTGGCCGGGTTGAAGTGGGCGCCGACCGGGTTCTGCATCCACGAGTTCGCGGCGAGGATGAAGATCGCCGAGATCATGGTGCCGATGGCCGCGAGCCAGATCATCGCCAGGTGCACCTTCTTGGGCAGCCGGTCCCAGCCGAAGATCCACAGGCCGATGAACACCGACTCCAGGAAGAAGGCGATCAGTGCCTCAAGCGCGAGGGGGGCACCGAAGATGTCGCCGACGAAGCGGGAGTACTCACTCCAGTTCATGCCGAACTGGAATTCCTGAACGATGCCCGTGACCACGCCCATGGCGAAGTTGATGAGGAACAGCTTTCCGAAGAACTTGGTCAGTCGGAGCAACTTTTCATCGCCGCTGCGTACCCAGATCGTCTGCATCACCGCCACGAGGAGCGACAGTGCGATCGTGATCGGCACGAAGAAGAAGTGATAGACAGTCGTGATGCCAAACTGCCATCTGGCAAGGGTTTCCGCGCTCATGGCGCGCAATCTACTACGGGCTGTCGTAGACCGCAACGAGTGGCCTAGCATGTGCTCGTGGCAGTAACCGGAGAGCTCGAACAGGCGGTGATGGACATTCTGTGGTCCCGCCCCGATGCGCTTTCCGTGCGCGATGTGCACGAATTGATAAGCGCTGATCGCGATCTTGCGTACACCACAGTGATGACCGTGCTGGATCGCTTGGCCAAGAAAGGGGTCGCGGTGCGTAGCCTGGACGGACGAGCATGGTTCTACCGTCCCGCGCGGTCCCGCGTGGCCGAAGTACGTACCGAAGTAGAAGAATTGCTTAGCCGGCTCTCGGCCGAGGAGCGTCGGGAGGTGCTGGCTGCTCTGCAGGTCGTCCGTCGGGTCTGATCCCCTGCGGCGACGGGCAGTCCTAGCGTTGGGCCATGACCGTTCCCGAATGGCTCGCCCCTTTCGTCAGCATGGATATCTCCGTTTGGGAGAAGGTGTTGCGCACCGTCGTGGTGTACCTCGGTATCGCGATCCTGATCCGGGTGGCCGGCAAGCGCCTGCTCGCGCAGATGAATTCCCTCGACCTGGTCGTGGTGCTGTTGCTGAGCAACGTCGTCCAGAACGCGATTATCGGCCCGGACAATTCCGTGCTCGGCGGCCTGCTCGGCGCGGTGGTGCTGATCGGTTTCAACGCCGTGCTCGACCGGGTGGCGGCGTTCAACTCGTTCGGACGGTGGCTGCTGTTCGGTCGCGGCACCGACCTGATCACTGACGGCGAGGTCGACGCCGCCGAGCTCGCCCGAATCGGGCTCAATCAGAGCGAACTCGACCTCGCGCTGCGGCGTCAGGGTGCCGACGACGTCAGCGAGGTGCAGCGGGCCGCCCTCGAACCCGAGGGGGAGATCGTGGTCACCCTGAAGCCTGGCGAGCGGACCGCCACTCGCGACGACCTCGACCGCGCCGTCAGCGAGCTGAGGGCGCTGATCGAGGCGCGCTAGCGACGAGTCGTCCAGCGTGGTCTGGCCGATAAGGGGACGGTTCTTGTTCTCGGCCACCCTCGGACCTGGCTGAGTGGCGGGGGTCTGGCCGAAAAGGGGACGGTTCCTGTTCTCGGCCACCTTCGGGCGGGGCCGAGCTGCGGTGGACGGAAAGGAGAACCGTCCCCTTATCGGCCAACCGTCACCGGGCAGCCGAGGGATACGCATCCAGGCGGTCGGCCAGGGCGAGCGCTTCGGCTTTCAGCATCAGGGCGCGGTCCACGTCGCCGAGGACGCGGTAGCGGGCCGCGTCCTCGAGCCGGCGGGTCACCTCGCCCTGCGCGAGGACCATCATCTGCTCCTCCGGCAGCTCCCGCACCACCCGCTCGGCATGTCCGAAGGCCACCCCGCCGGCGACGAACTCGCTGGCCGGGGCGATCCTCGCCGGGCTGGTCACGTAGCTGGTCTCCGCGTGCTGGATGGCGCTGACCGCGTCGCGAACGGCCCGCAGGCCCACCTTCTCGCGGCGCTTCATCAGTCGCACGAGATCCTCGCGCAGGTAGTCCAACAGCGTCATCACGTCCTCCTCTCATCGGATACCGAGGACGCTAAAGGTTCACGTCGCGGGAAGGTCAAGCAGGCGCCGCGCGAGCCCGGTCAGACCCGAGTCGGCGAGCGCGCCCTCGATGGCTGGGCGCGCCGGGGCCCCGAGCTCGCCGAGGGCCAGCAGTGCGGAGATGCGGACCTGGTGGTCCGGGTCGGCCAGCAGCGGCTCGAGCAGGGCGCGGATCCGTCCCGCGGGTTCGGCGGACGGAACTGCGGCGATCCTGCCCAGGGCCTCGGCGGCAACCGCCCGGACGGCGGCGTCGCCGGTGGCGAGCGCCTCCGACAGCGGCTCGACCGCGGGGACGCCGATGGCTCCGAGAGCGTCGAGGAGGTCGGCGTCCGGGACGATTCCCGCGCCGATCAGGCGGGCCACCGCGGACGCTGCCCCCGGCGCGGCGAGCGTGCCCAGCGCCTGCACCGCGTTGGCGACCACGCGGGGCACGGGGTCGTCGAGCAGCCGGACGAGTGCGGGCGCGGCGTCCACCTCGCCGCGCTTGGCCAGCAGGCGCACCATGAGGCAGCGCAGGTTGGGGTCGGGATCGTCCAGCCCGGCGAGGGCCGCGGGGCCGGAGTCCGGCTGCCGGGCGAGCGCCCAGACCAGCACCTCCTGGACGGCAGGGTCGGGCTCGCCGCGCAGCGCGTCCAGCAGTTCGAGGGTGGTGCCCGAGGAGGTGAACGCCGCGCGGATCCGGACGGTCGGGTCGGGGTGGTCGAGCTGGCGGACGAGCGCGATGGCGTCCAGCACGTCCTCCCAGCTGCGCTCAGCGGAGCCGGCCAGCCCACGCAGGCGGTCGGCAAGCCGGCGCTCGGCTTCGATCCGGTCCTCGACGTGGGCCAGGTGTGAGCGCAGCGTCGCGCCGGCGTCCAGGTCGGGGTCGGCCAGTGCCGTGGCGATCTCGGCCAGGCTCAACCCGAGCGCCTTCAGGTTCTGGATCTGGAGCAGCCGCAGCAGGTCAGCCTCGTCGTAGAGCCGGTAGTCGCCCCAACTGCGCGAGGAGGGCACCAGCAGCCCGAGATCGTCGTAGTGGCGCAGCGTCCGCCGGGTGAGCCCGGTGCGCTCCGCCACCTCCCCGATCCGCCAGGTGCGTCCCACGCGGCGAGCCTAGTCCGGACCAGATCGGGGACGGTTCCCAACGGTCCGGCTTTTCCACAGCTTCGGCCCGAAATCGGGCCCTGTGGAAAAGGTGGACCGAGTTCGGAACCGTCCCCGATTGGTCCGGGCGGCGTCAGGCGGCGTCCTCCTCGGTGATCGCGGCGGCGAACTGGGCCTGGTAGAGCCGGTAGTACGCGCCGTGAGCCGCGAGCAGCGTCTCGTGGTTGCCCTGCTCGACGATCGCGCCGTCCTCCATCACCAGGATCGTGTCGGCGTCGCGGATCGTGGACAGCCGGTGCGCGATCACGAACGAGGTGCGGGCGGCCCGCAGCTTGCCCATCGCCCGCTGGACGAGCAGTTCGGTGCGGGTGTCGACCGAGCTGGTGGCCTCGTCCAGGATCAGGATCGTGGGGTTGGAAAGGAAGGCCCGCGCGATCGTGATCAGCTGCTTCTCGCCCGCCGACAGGTTGGACGCCTCCTCGTTGATCACCGTGTCGTAGCCGTCCGGCAGCGAGTGCACGAACCGGTCCACGTAGGTGGCCTTCGCCGCGGCGAGGATCTCCTCCTCGCTCGCTCCGTCCTTGCCGTAGGCGATGTTGTCGCGGATCGTGCCGCCGAACAGCCAGGTGTCCTGCAGCACCATCCCGATCTCCTCGCGCAGTTCGCGGCGGGGGATGGACGCCACGTCGACGCCGTCGATGCTGATCCGCCCGCTCTGGATGTCGTAGAAGCGCAGCACGAGGTTCACCAGGGTGGTCTTGCCGGCGCCGGTCGGCCCGACGATCGCGATGGTCGCGCCGGGTTCGGCGACCAGCGAAAGGTCGGTGATCAGCGGCTTGTCCGGGTTGTAGCTGAACGAGACGTGCTCGAACTCCACCCGGCCCCGCGCCGGCTGGGGCAGGCTCCCGGCCTGGTCCGGGCTCTCCTCCTCCGCGTCCAGCACCTCGAACACCCGCTCGGCGGACGCCACGCCGGACTGCAGGAGGTTCGCCATGGACGCGAGCGAGGTGATCGGTTGGGTGAACATCCGCGAGTACTGGATGAACGCCTGCACCGCGCCGAGGCTCAGCGTGCCGCCGGCCACCATCAGGCCACCGACGACGGCGATCACGACGTAGTTGAGGTTCCCGACGAAGAACATCACCGGCATGATGATCCCGGAGATGAACTGGGCACCGAACGATGCGTCGAACAGCTCGGCGTTCTTGGCCCGGAACTGATCGGCCACCTCGCGGCGCCGGCCGAACACGGTGACCAGCTCGTGGCCGGAGTAGGCCTCCTCGATCTGGCTGTTCAGTTCGCCGGTCGACTTCCAGGTCTTCGCGAACAGCTTCTGCGACCGCTTGCCGATCATCATCGTGACGCCCATCGCGACCGGGATGGTGACCAGCGCGACCAGTGCGAGCACCCAGGAGACGTAGAACATCATCACCAGCACGCCGAGCAGGGTGAACAGGTTGGTGAGGATCTGCGACAGGGTCTGCTGCAGGCTCTGGGAGATGTTGTCGACGTCGTTGGTGACGCGGCTGAGCAGCTCTCCTCGCGGCTGGCCGTCGAAGTACTTCAGCGGCAGCCGGGTGAGCTTCTCGCTCACCTGCTTGCGCATCCGGTACACCGAGCGCTGCACGATCGCGTTGATCATGAAGCCGGCCAGCCAGGAGAGCAGGAAGAACGTGACGTAGGCGGCCAGCGCGAGCATCAGGACGCGGCCGAGTTCGTCGAACGGGATGGCGGTCCGGTTTACCACGCTGGCGTCGAAGATCAGGTTGGTCGCCTGGCCGAGGATCACCGGGCCGACCGAGTTCAGCGCAGTGCCGATGACCGTCATCACGATCACGGCGATGATCTGCGGCAGTTCCGGACGCAGGTGGCCGAGCAGCCGGCGCATGGACGGGCCGAACGACACCGCCTTCTCCCCGGTGCCCGCGCCGTGCCCCATCGGGCCGCCGCCGCGGTGCTGCGGGCCGTACTTCGGCCGCTCGTTCGCCTTCACCGGTGCTGCGGGACTGGTGGCCGGCGCGGCGGCATCGACGGTCGGTTCGCTCGCGACCCGGCCGGGTTCTGTGGTGTTGCTCATGCGGCCACCTCCGAGGCCCTGAACTGGCTCTCCACGATCTCGGCGTAGGTCGGACACGAGGAGAGGAGTTCGTCGTGGGTGCCGAGGCCGACGATCCGGCCGTCCTCGAGCACGATGATCTGTTCGGCGTTGCGGATCGTGGAGACCCGCTGCGCCACGACGATGACCGCCGCGTCCGCCGTCTCGGTGGCGAGCGCTGCGCGCAGGGCCGCGTCGGTGGACACGTCCAGGGCGGAGAACGAGTCGTCGAACACGTAGATCTCGGGACGCCGGACCAGTGCCCGCGCGATCGCGAGGCGCTGCCGCTGGCCGCCGGACACGTTCGTGCCGCCCTGGCTGATCGCCGAGTCCAGCCCGTCCGGCATCCGCTCGACGAAGTCTCTGGCCTGGGCGACCTCGAGCGCCTGCCACAGCTCGGCGTCGCTCGCGTCCGGGTTACCCATGCGCAGGTTGGACGCGACGGTGCCGCTGAACAAGTAGGCACGCTGCGGGACCAGGCCGATCTGGCCCCAGAGCAGGTCGGGGTCGAGGTCGCGCACGTCCACGCCGTCCACGCGCACCGCGCCCTCGGTCGCGTCGAACAGCCGCGGGATCAGGTTCACCAACGTGGTCTTGCCGGCGCCGGTGGAACCGATGATCGCCGTGATCTCCCCGGGCCGGGCCGTGAACGAGACGCCGGAGAGTACCGGCTCGTCCGCTCCCGGGTAGGCGAAGCTGACGTTGTCGAAAGCCAGCTCGCCGTGCAGGGTCACGGCGGTGACGGGCTCGGCCGGCGGTACCACGGAGGACGAGGTGTCCAGGACAGCGTTGATCCGGTCGGCGGCGACGGCGGCGCGAGGCGCGATCATCACCATCATCGTGGCCATCATCACGCTCATCAGGATCTGCGCGATGTAGGCGAGGTAGGCGGTCAGCTGGCCGACCTGCAGGTGGCCGTCGGCGATCCGGAAGCTGCCGAACCAGATGATCGCGATGCTGGACAGGTTCATCACGAAGAACACCGAGGGGAACATCGTCATCATCCGTCGGCCGGCCCGGATGGCGGTGTCGGCGAGGTCGTGGTTGGCGGCATCGAAGCGGACCGCCTCGGTGGGCTCGCGGATGAAGGCCCGGATCACGCGCAGGCCCGCGATCTGCTCGCGCAGCACACGGTTGAGCGTGTCGATCTTGCCCTGCATCGACTTGAACAGCGGTGTCATCTGCACGATCAGGATGCCGATGATCGTGCCGAGGACGATCACCGCGACCAGGATCAGCCAGCTCAGTCCGACGTCCTCACGCAGGGCCATGAACACGCCGCCGATCATCATCAGCGGCGCGGCGACGATCATGATCGCCGTCATCAGCACCATCATCTGGAGCTGCTGGACGTCGTTGGTGTTGCGGGTGATCAGGCTCGGAGCGCCGAAGCTGTTCACCTCCTTGGCGGAGAAGGACAGGGCGCGGTCGAAGATGGCCTGGCGCAGGTCGCGTCCGAACGACATCGCCGTGCGGGCTCCGAACCAGGTGGCGCCGACCTGACCGCCGATCTGGAGCAGCGAGACGCCGAGCATGACCGCGCCCATCCGCCAGATGTAGCCGGTGTCGCCGGTGGCCACGCCGTTGTCGATGATCGAGGCGTTCAGGCTCGGCAGGAAGAGCGCAGCGGTCGCTTGGGCGAACTGCAGCAGGATGATGGCCACGATCTGGGGCCAGTAGGGACGCAGGAATCGTCCCAGGAGTCGGATCATTGGTTTCCTTCCGCAATGCCGCGCAGGACCAGGTCGGCCAGGCGGTGGGAGTCGTCGAGTTCGGGCTGGGCCGTGCCGAAGCTGGCGGTGAAGGCCAGTGCGGACAGGATCCGGGCGGCGGCCGCAGGGGAGATGCGCAGCTGGTCAGTGTATGGCGCGAGCGCCTCGCCGGCACCGGCGAGGATTCGTAGCCTGGCGTCGTTCGGGTGGCCCGGTGGCTTGCCGGGATGAGGCGGCGGTCCGCCGTCCCTGCTGCCGAAGAGGGTCGCGAACAGCGCCCGAGTGCGCGCGGTGTTCGCCACCAGGACATCCAGGACGGCGGCGACCCGGTCGGAGAGGGACTGGTCGGTGGGCAGGGCGGCGAGCTCGGCGAGGGCTGCGTCCGGGGAGAGGGCTGCGTGGATGGTCGCGTGGATCAGGTCGTGCTTGGTCTCGAAGGCGCGGAAGATGGTGCCCTCTGCGACGCCCGCGGCACGCGCGATCTCGCGGGTGCTGATCTCGGGGCCACGCTCGAGGAGCACCGGGAGCGTGGCGGCGATGATCGCCTGCCTGCGCTCCTCCGGCGACATCGGGGTTGCTCTGCTCACCAGAGGAGTATAAGTGAGTGAGCACTCACTCATCAAACCGGACTGCGGTCGCAATTCTGCGCCTTGGCCGACCCCGCCGATCCGGTGAACAGGGATTCGTACGGATCCGGGCGCGATCGCGCGGCCGGAATTCCCCGCGGGTTACGCTGCACCCGTGCGAGCCGAATACCTACCCCTGATCCCCTCGCCGTCCGCCCCGGCCGTCCACCCCGACGGCAGCCATGCCGTGGTCTCCGTGACCAGGCCGGATCTTGATGCGGACGCCTACGTCGGCCAGCTGTGGCGCGTGCCGTTCGGCGGAGGTGAACCCTTGCGAATCACCCGCGGCTTCCGGGACACCCGTCCGCGGTTCTCCTCGGACGGGCGGCTGATCGGCTTCCTGAGGGCTGAGCCGGACCGGCCGCCCCAGGTGGCCATCATGCCGGCGGCCGGTGGCGAGCCGATGGTGGTCACCGACCAGAAGCTCGGCGTGTGCGGGTTCGCCTTCAACGAGGACGGTTCCCGCCTCGCGTTCACCGCGCGGGTTCCGGAGGCCGGCCGGTACGGAACCCTCGACGGGGTCGGGCCGGGCGCCGAGGACCCTCGGCTGATCGACTCGCTGCAGTTCGAGTACAACGGCCTGGGCTACACCGGCGACCAGCGTTTCCACCTGTTCGTCGTCGACGTGCCCGATCCGCACGGCGAGCCGGTGGTGCGGCCGGTCGGTCGGGCGGCGGTCGGCGCGGGCGAGTTCCACGCGGTACCCGAGGCGCGACAGGTGTCCGCGGGCGACTACGACCACCTGTACCCCACCTGGGACGGCGACGCGGTGATCGTCATGGCTGCGCGCCACGAGACCGCCGACGCTGACCTTCGCTGGGACCTCTACCGGTTCGGGACCGACGGCGGCGAACCGGTGCGGCTCACCGATTCGGCCGCGGGCGACAGCGTGCTCGAGCCCCCGGTGGTCGTGGGCAGCTCGGTCTTCTTCATCGGCGGGCACACCGGGATCGCCGGGCTCGACTTCTTCGGTGAGAACCCTGGTGTCTACGTGGTGCCGCGCGCCGGGGGACCCACGCGCCGGCTGACCGACGCGGAGACCGTCCACGCCGGGCACCTGGTCGCCGACGGTGACGGTGTGCTGGGTGTCGACCAGGTGCGCGGGCGCGGGATCGCGTTCCACCTGGATGCCGATGGCGCGCAGGCGCGCTGGGATCTGCCTGGCTCGGTGGAGTCGGTCGGTTCCGCGGGCGGGGCCCGGGTCGCCGTGGTCTCGGACGCGGCTTCGACCGGCGAACTGGTGCTGCTCCCCGAGACCTCCGCGGCGCTGGTCGAGCCTTTCGAGACCAGACCCCTGACCGACTTCTCGGCCCGCCTGCGCTCCGAGGCGGCGCCGATCGCGCCGATCGAGCTGACCGCCGCAGCGCCTGACGGCTACCCGGTGCACGGCTGGGTGGTGTGTCCTGAAGGCAGTGGTCCGCACCCGGTGCTGCTCGTCATCCACGGCGGGCCGTTCGCCGCGTTCGGCCCGTCCTTCTTCGACGAGGCCCAGGTGTACGCGGGCGCGGGGTACGCGGTGGTGATGTGCAACCCACGCGGGTCCTCGGGCTACGGTCAGGCGCACGCCGCCGCGATCCGCGGCGAATTCGGGGGCAAGGATGCCGACGACGTCCTCGCCTTCCTCGACCACGCACTGGCGAGGGTCCCGGGCCTCGACGCCGCGCGGCTCGGGGTGATGGGCGGCTCCTACGGCGGCTATCTCACCGCCTGGCTGACCGCCCACGAGACCCGGTTCGCCGGGGCTGTCGTCGAGCGCGGCTACCTCGACATGGCGTCCTTCGTGGGTGCCTCCGACATCGGTTGGTACTTCGTCGAGGCGTGCCACGGCACGCGCGAGCAGATGGACGCCCAGTCGCCGCTGCTGAAGGTCGACCGCGTCCGTACGCCCACGCTGGTGATCCATTCAGAGCAGGACCTGCGCTGTCCGCTCGCCACGGCCAAGCGGTACTACACGGAGCTGAAGCTGAACGGCGTGGAGACCCAGCTGCTGGTCTTCCCCGGCGAGGACCACGAGCTGTCCCGCTCCGGCACGCCGCAGCACCGCAAGGCACGGTTCGAGCACATCCTGCGTTGGTGGGGAAGGCACCTGCCGGTCGGCGACCAGGCGGAACGGCCGGATCGCACCGCGTGAGGTGGGGCGCCGGACCGGCGGCCCAGGTCACGCTGGAGCGCGGGTGTGGGCGGGGTGCGCGGACTCTGTAGCCTATGCGCCGTGACTGAACCGACGCCCGTGAACCCTTCCCTGTCCGAGCAGGAGCAGGTGCGCCATGACAAGCGCGCCCGGCTGCTCGCCGACGGAGTGGCGCCGTACCCGATCTCCGTGCCGCGTAGCCACAGCGCCGCCCAGGTGCATGCGGCGTGGGGCCACCTCGAGGCCGGCGAGGAGACCACCGACGTGGTCAGCGTGAGCGGACGGGTGGTGTTCATCCGCAACACCGGCAAGCTCTGCTTCGCGACCCTGCAGGACGGTTTCACGGCGGCTGACTCCGGCGTACGGCTCCAGGTGATGCTGTCCCTGGCCGAGCTCGGCGAGGACCGCCTCGAGGCGTGGAAGACCGACATCGACCTGGGCGACTTCGTGTCCGTGACCGGGCGGGTGATCTCCTCGAAGCGGGGCGAGCTGAGCGTGCTGGCGCTGGAGTGGACGCTGGCCAGCAAGGCGCTGCGTCCGCTGCCCACCCTGCACAAGGAACTCGGCGAGGAGACCCGGGTGCGGCAGCGCTACGCGGACCTGGTGGCCCGCCCGGAGGCCAGGGACATGGTGCGCCTGCGCGCCGCGGTGACCCGCAGCATCCGCGAGACGTTGCACGAGGAGGGGTACCTCGAGATCGAGACCCCGGTGCTGCAGCTGGTCCACGGCGGCGCGGCCGCGCGCCCGTTCAACACCCACCTGAACGCCTTCGACATCGACATGACGTTGCGGATCGCGCTCGAGCTGTTCCTCAAGCGGGCCATGGTCGGAGGGGCCGAACGGGTCTACGAGATCGGGCGGATCTTCCGCAACGAGGGCATCGACTCCTCGCACTCGGCCGAGTTCACCATGCTCGAGGCGTACCAGGCCTGGGGCGACCAGGCCACGATCGCTGCGATGACGCAGCGGGTGATCCAGAACGCCGCGGACGCCGCCCTCGGCACCCGGCTGATCGACACCCCTGCCGGCCAGGTCGACCTGGACGGGGAGTGGGAGTGGAAGCCGGTCTACCCGACCCTGTCGGAGGCGGTCGGCGAGGAGATCACGCCGGGGACGGACGCGTCCGTGCTGCGCGGCATCGCGGAGGACCGTGGCGTCGAGCACGACCCGGCATGGCCGGCACAGAAGTTCGTCATGGAACTGTTCGGCGAGCTGGTCGAGCCGGGGCTGCTGCAGCCGACCTTCGTCTGCGACTACCCGCCGATCGCGCAGCCGCTGGCCCGGCAGCACCGCAGCGATCCGGACCTGATCGAGGCCTGGGACCTGATCATCGGGGGCGTCGAGCGGGCGACCGGCTTCTCCGAGCTGATCGACCCGGTGGTCCAGCGCGAACGGCTGGTTGCGCAGTCGTTGCAGGCTGCGGCCGGTGACCCCGAGGCCATGCAGCTGGATGAGGACTTCCTGGCTGCCCTTGAGTTCGGCGCGCCGCCGATGGGCGGGATGGGGCTGGGCCTGGACCGGTTGATGATGCTGCTCACTGGCCACGGCATCCGCGAGACGATCCTGTTCCCGCTGCTCAAGCCGCACGCCTGAGCTCAGCGTCGCCCTCGTGGTCGAGGCCGCCACCCGTGCGCGGGCAGCGGCCTCGAACAGCGTTGCGCGACGCGGCGGGCGATGCTACTTCCAGAGCGTGGCGATGCCGAACGCTGCGGCCATCGCTCCCATGCCGATCAGGACGTTCCAGCCGCCGAGGTCGGTGATCACCGGGATCGTGATCCCCACCGACGCCGTGATGTAGTAGACGACCAGCCACAGGACGCCGACCAGGCCGACGGTGATGAAGGTCGGTGGCACCCACTGGCGACTGCCGGGGGCTGCGACGGTGCGCTGCCGCTGGTCGCGCTTCTCGGCGATCGCCGCCCGGTCGGACTGCTTCCTCTTCTCGGCAGCCGCCTTGCGGATCCTGGACTCAGGCACCGTCATCCTCCCTGACTGGAAACCACCACAGGATACTTCAGAGCCGGGGCTGCCCGGGAACCGGGCGTCTGAGCCGGATGGGGGAGAATGGTCGCATGGCTCGGATCCTCGTGGTCGACAACTACGACTCGTTCGTCTACAACCTCGTTCAGTACCTCGGCCAGATCGGCGCCGAGGTCGAGGTGTGGCGCAACGACGACCCGCGGTTCGCCGATCCCGGCTGGACCGACGGCTTCGACGGCATCCTGCTCTCGCCCGGCCCGGGCACCCCCGAGGACGCGGGGGTCTGCATCGACATCGTCCGCGAGCAGGGGGGCAGGCTGCCGATTTTCGGCGTCTGCCTGGGCCTGCAGTCGATGGCGGTCGCGCTGGGCGGTGTGGTCGACCGTGCGCCGGAACTGCTGCACGGCAAGACCTCGCTGGTGCACCACGACGGACGCGGGGTGTTCGCGGGCCTGCCGAGCCCGATCACAGCCACCCGGTACCACTCGCTGGCGCTCGACCCCGCCACCGTCCCCGACGAGCTCGAGGTCTCCGCAACGACCGACAGCGGCGTGATCATGGCCGTCCGGCACCGCAGCCTTCCGATCGAGAGCGTCCAGTTCCACCCCGAGTCAGTGCTGACCGAGGGCGGCTACCAGATGCTCGCGAACTGGCTGGTCAGCTGCGGGGACGCGGACGCGCCGCGGCGCGCGGAGGGACTGACGCCCCTGATGGCGACCCGCTGACCGCTCAGGGGGTCGACGGCGCGGTCGGGGTCTCCGACGGCGGCGGGGGTGCGGCGACCCCGATCCACAGCTTGATCGTGGTGGTGCGCTTCACCAGCGTGAAGGCGTCCGGCGACTGCTTGACCACCTTGCCCACCAGCGTCGGATCGTCGGTCGTCTGCTCCTGGACATCGGTCCTGGTGAAGCCAGCATTCGCGAGGGTCGCGATCGCGTCGTCCTGCGCGTAGCCCTTGACCAGCGGCACCTGGCTCTTGCCGGTGGCGTAGTACAACGTGATCGGGGTGTCGAGGGCCACCTTGGTGCCCTCGCCGGGATCGACGCTGAGCACCTCGTTCGCCTTGTCGTCCTTGGACTCGTTGGGGGACGGCAGCGCCTGCACGTTGCCGAAGCTGTTGTCGGCAAGCAGCTTCTGGGCGTCCTTGACGTCGAGGCCGACCACCGAGGGGATGATTCCCTTGCTGGGGCCGACGTTCACGGTGATCTCCACCTCGGTGCCGATCGGTACGACGGTCTCCTGCTGGATACTCTGCGCGGTGACCCGGCCCAGCGAGGTGTCGTCCGGACCGTTCACCTGGCGGACGCGCGGCTGGAGTTTCGCCGCGATCAGGGTCTGCTCGGCGTCATCCTGCAGCTTGTCGATCACCGCGGGCACCGAGACGGTCTCCACCCGGGAGGAGTTCAGCAGGAAGTAGATCCCGATCCCGGCCGCGACCAGGATCAGCGCGACCAGGAACGCGACCAGCCCCCAGCGCTTGCGCGGGGGCTCCGGCTCGAGAGCGCGGGCCGCGGCATGGTCGGACGGGTCGAACACCGTGGTGGGCTCGGCGGCGGCGGGCAGGGGGACCGGGATGGGCGCGGGCACGCGGGCGGTGACGTCCTGGCCGGCGAGGAGCCGGCCGATGTCGGCCCGCATGGCCGCGGCGGTCTGGTAGCGGTCGGCGGGATCCTTGGCGAGCGCCTTGAGCGTGATCGCGTCCATCGCGGGGGTGATCTCCGCGTCCAGGTGGCTGGGCGGCACCGGGGCCTCCCGCACGTGCTGGTAGGCGACGCTGACCGGGGAGTCGCCCTGGAAGGGCGGACGCCCGACGAGGAGTTCGTAGAGCAGGCAGCCGGCCGAGTAGATGTCGCTGCGGGAATCGACGGTCTCGCCGCGGGCCTGCTCCGGCGAGAGGTACTGGGCGGTGCCGATCACGGCGGCCGTCTGGGTCATCGTGGCGGAGGTGTCGGCGACCGCGCGGGCGATGCCGAAGTCCATCACCTTCACCTGGCCGGTCGGGGTGAGCATCACGTTCGCCGGCTTGATGTCGCGGTGCACGATGCCGGCCTTGTGGCTGTAGCTGAGCGCGTCCAGCACACCCTGGGTGAACTCGAGCGCCTTGGCGGGCATGATCTGGCGACCTGTGCGCAGGATCTCCCGCAGCGTGTGCCCCTCGACGAGTTCCATCACGATGTAGGGAACCTGCACGCCGGAGTGCGGGTCGGGCTCCTCGCCGGTGTCGTACACGGCAACGATGTTGGGGTGGTTCAGGCCTGCCGCCGCCTGCGCCTCGCGGCGGAAGCGCGCCTGGAAGGTGGGGTCGGAGGCGAGGTCGA
>PHEV01000254.1 GCA_002843035.1 Actinobacteria bacterium HGW-Actinobacteria-5
CCCAGGCAGGCCACGCCGAACCGTCCGCCCTCCTCGTCGGTGAAGTTCACCACGCCCAGCGGACGCGACGGTGTCCAGCCGGACGCCTTCAGTTGCGCCACCGCCGCCAGCGCGGAACTCACCCCGAGCGGACCGTCCAGCGGGCCGCCCTCGGGAACCGAGTCCAGATGCGAGCCGATCAGCAGGGCGTCCGGTCCGTGGCCCCACCAGGCGATCTGGTTGCCGTTGCCGTCCTCGGTGAGTTCCAGCCCGAGCGCGGCGACCTGGCCGGCGAACCATTCCCGCAGCTGCATGGTGGCCCCGTCCCAGGCGAGCCGGGTGTAGCCGCCGCCGGCGGTGCGCCCGACGGCCTCGATCTCGGCGAGCAGATCGTTCGCGCTCATGTCAGCCCTCCAGCATGGGGATCCGGACGCCACGCTCGCGGGCCACCTCGCTCGCCCGCTCGTAGCCGGCATCCGCGTGCCGCATCACGCCGGTGCCCGGGTCGTTCAGCAGCACCCGCGAGATCTTCTCCGCTGCCAGCGCGGTGCCGTCGGCGACGACCACCTGCCCGGCGTGGATCGAGCGTCCGATGCCGACGCCGCCGCCGTGGTGGATCGAGACCCAGGTGGCTCCGGAGGCGGTGTTCAGCAGCGCGTTCAGCAGCGGCCAGTCCGCGATCGCGTCCGACCCGTCGGCCATCGCCTCGGTCTCGCGGTACGGGGAGGCGACCGAGCCGGCGTCCAGGTGGTCGCGGCCGATCACGATCGGCGCCGAAATCCTTCCCGCCGCGACCAGCTCGTTGAACTTCAGCCCGGCCAGGTGGCGTTCGCCGTAGCCGAGCCAGCAGATCCGGGCCGGCAGCCCCTCGAAGTGCACCTTCTCGCCGGCGGCGGTGATCCAGCGGCGCAGGTGCTCGTCGTGCGGGAACAGCTCCAGGATCGCGGCGTCGGTGGCGGCGATGTCCGCCGGGTCACCCGACAGCGCGGCCCAGCGGAACGGGCCCTTGCCCTCGCAGAACAGCGGACGGATGTAGGCCGGCACGAACCCGGGGAACGCGAACGCCCGCTCGTACCCGCCGAGCTGGGCCTCGGCCCGCAGCGAGTTGCCGTAGTCGAACACCTCCGCGCCCCGGTCGAGGAAGCCGACCATCGCCTCCACGTGTGTCGCCATGGAGGCCCGCGCGCGCTCGGTGAATCCCGCCGGGTCGGACGCGGCGAGCGCGTGCCACTCCTCGAGGGAGACACCGAGGGGCAGGTAGCTGAGCGGGTCGTGCGCCGAGGTCTGGTCGGTGACCACGTCCACAGCGACGCCCTCGGCGAGCAGCCGACCGAACACCTCGGCGGCGTTGCCGACCAGCCCCACCGACAGCGGACGGCGCTCGGCCTTCGCCGCGAGCACCTTCGCGACGGCAGAGGCGTAGTTGTCGGTGTACTCGTCGAGGTAGCCGTGCTCGACGCGGCGGGCCAGCCGGGCCGCGTCGACGTCCACGATCAGCACCACACCCTCATTCATGGTGACGGCCAGCGGCTGGGCCCCGCCCATGCCCCCGCAGCCGGCGGTCAGGGTGAGGGTGCCGGCCAGGGTGCCGCCGAACCGCTTGCGGGCCACGGCGCCGAACGTCTCGTAGGTGCCCTGCAGGATGCCCTGCGTGCCGATGTAGATCCACGAGCCGGCGGTCATCTGGCCGTACATGATCAGGCCCTTCGCCTCGAGCTTGCGGAACTCCGGCCAGGTGGCCCAGTCGCCGACCAGGTTGGAGTTCGCGATCAGGACCCGCGGCGCCCACTCGTGGGTCCGGAACACCCCGACCGGCTTGCCCGAGGCCACCAGGAGGGTCTCGTCGGCCTCCAGGTCGCGCAGGGTGGCGGTGATCGCGTCGAAGGCCGCCCAGGAGCGGGCCGCCCGTCCGGTGCCCCCGTAGACGACGAGGTCCTCGGGACGCTCGGCGACCTCGGGGTCGAGGTTGTTCATCAGCATCCGCAGCGGTGCCTCGGTCTGCCAGGACTTGGCCGAGATGGTGGTGCCGCGGGGTGCGCGGACGGTCTCGTGGGTCATCAGTTCTCCTCCGTGACGTCGAGCGGGTTCGTGTGCGGTGGCTCGCCCCCGGTGAAGGGACCGGGGGAGGTGGCCGCGGCGAGCAGGGCGCCGCTGGTGATCAGCTGGTAGGTGGCTTCGATCTCCGGGGCGAGGAAGCGGTCCGGGCCGGGGCCGGGGACGACCTCGCGCAGGGCGGCGATCGCCGCTGCCGTTGCGGGTCCCGGACGCAGCGGCGCGCGCAGTTCGGTACCGCGGGCTGCGGTGAGCACCTCGATCGCCAGCACGCGAGCCAGCCCGTCCACTGCGGTGCGCAGCTTGCGGGCGGCCGCCCAGCCCATCGAGACGTGGTCCTCCTGCAGGGCGCTGGAAGGGATCGAGTCGACGCTGGCCGGGACGGCGAGCCGCTTCAGCGTGGAGACGATCCCT
>PHEV01000255.1 GCA_002843035.1 Actinobacteria bacterium HGW-Actinobacteria-5
CGCCCGCCTTTCTGTGCGGCAAGGACGCGTTCGGCGAGGTTCATTGCGGCTGCACCTCCTTCTTGTGCGCGAAGTCGAGGAACCTGAGCCCCTTGGGGGTGGCCTTCTCGCTGCTGTCGATGGAGTCCACGAGTGCCTTCAGCTGCTTCGCGACCGGGTCACGGCTGCCGGCCTGCAGCAGCGGGATGCCCTGGTTCACCGTGATCGGCACCGAATTGGACTGAGGAACCTGGAAGTCGACCTTGCGGCCGATGGACGCCTCGACGTCAGCGACCGAGATGCCGCGGCTGGGGTGCATGAAGTTGAGCACGACCGAGCGCGATTCCAGCATCAGGCCGATGTCCCGCAGGGTGTCCAGTTCCTTGCGCAGGCCGCGCACGCCCGGGACGTCCAGGCTGGTCACCAGCACGAGCACGTCGGTCTGGTCGAGCGCGGCGAGAGTGTGCTCGCCGAGTCCGGGTGCGGTGTCCACGACGACGTACTTGAACTGCTGGGCGAGCGTGTCGAGCAGCTGGGTGATGTCCTTGCTCGTCACCGCGTCCGCAGCAGCCGGCGACTCCGAGCCGGGTACGACGTACAGGCCGGTCTGGTGCAGGTGCAGGTAGGACTTCAGCGCGAGCGGATCCCGCGAGGCCGGCCCGTGCGCCATGTCCGGCAGGGTGAACTCCGGTGTGACGTTGAGTGCGCTGGCCACGTCGCCGAAGTGGACGTCGAGGTCCACGAGCACGGTCGACTGGGGAAGGCGCTGGGCGAGACCCACAGCGAGGTTGGTGGACACGGTGGTCTTGCCCACGCCACCTTTGGGCGAAGCCACCGTGACCACCTTCCCCCGCTGGGTCGCAGCACCGGGCGCACCTGGCACCGGTTGCTGCACCCGCGGCCCGGAGTGGGTGGCGGCCCTCTCCAAGGCCTTCCTCATCTCCTCGACCGGGCAGTTGGGGGCGACAATGTCGCGAACCCCCGCCCGCATGGCGTCGAGGCCCACCTCCGCGGCGCGGTCCGTGACCAGCACGGAGGTGATGGTGAAGTTCTGATCCAGCTCCACCGCGAGCGCCAGTGCCGCCGGGAGCTGGTCTCCCGGATCGAGCACGGCGACAGCGGGGAGCGGCGCGCCCTGCAGGTGGTTCAACAGCGCCTGGACGGTGCCGGGGAACTGTTCGGGCGCGATCGCGTAGCCGTCCGGGCCCCAGGCTTGCTGGACCAGGCCAACTACCTGTGGGCTACGACTGATGACAAGTACCGGGCTCATCCGAAGATGCTCTTCACTTTGATGATGTTGGTCGAGCTGTGGTCGCCGTCCTTGGGCTCCAGACCGAGCCACAGCTTGCCGAACTCCGCACCCCAGACGACCTCGCCGGCAGCCTTCGGGCTGATCGCGAGGGTGACCAGGACGTCGGAGGACGGCGCGGAGTCGCCCTTGTCGTCGGGGGTGGTCGGCGCGCCCTGGATGTTGGTGACCAGGACGTCGCGGAGCGCGAGCTTGGTCAGCGCAACCTGGTTCACCTCGACCGAGATGTACAGACCGACCTTGTCACCGGCGCTCAGGTTGGTGCCGATCACGCGGGCCGGCTCGAGCTGGACGGTGAGCTGCTGCAGGTCGGAGGGGACCTCGATCTCGCCGGTGGAGGTCACGTTCGGCTCGGCGAAGCGTGACAGGAGCACCTGCTCGCCGGCCTGCACGTCCGTGGTCGTCACCAGGTCGGTGATCTTGGAGGTGTCGACGACGGGGTTCGGGCCAACGGCCACCTTCGGAAGCTGCTTGGTCTCGACGAAGGGGGTGAGGTTGGCGCCGCTGGTGCCGGCCGGGATGGTCTTGGTGGCGACCAGGACTGGAGTCGTCGCCATGTTGGCCATCGCGCGGGTATCAGCGGCGTTGACGTAGGTGTAGAGCAGGACCGCGCCGATGCCGGCGAGGACGACCGCGGCGACCGCGGCGATGATACGGCGTTGCATTCGGGACCGCCTCAGACTCGAGTGTGGAAACAATGGTCGACAGCCGTGGCTGCCGGGTGGCGCTCGCCCCCTGCCGCCAGCAGGGTGACGAGTATTGAACTACTTGAGCCGGGCTTCCGTTGCTGGTCCCGGTTGCCGACGGAGTTCTTGTCATCCTTCCGGGTGACGAAACAACATCGGTGTAATTTATCGAGTGAGATTGCCAGAGCGGCCACGCCTGGTGACCATTTGTCCTCCAGGAGGGGGACATTTGTCATCCGTTCGGGTGACCGCCCGTGATTTTCTGCTAATCAGTGCCGACAAGTCCGAGGCGCCCCGGGCGCGGCCCGGGGCGCCTCGATCTCAGGCTTCTTCGTCCGTGTGGATCAGAGCTTGCTGGAGACGTTGGTGAACATGGTGTTCAGGTTCGAGCCCAGGGTCGCGACGATGGTGATGATGACGGCCGCGATGAGGGCGACCATGATGCCGTACTCGACGGCGGTC
>PHEV01000060.1 GCA_002843035.1 Actinobacteria bacterium HGW-Actinobacteria-5
GGAGCGATCTTCGTCGGTTCCTACTCGCCGGTCTCGCTCGGCGACTACAGCGCGGGCTCCACCCACGTGCTGCCGACCGCCGGCTGTGCCTGCCACTCCTCGGGCCTGAACGTGCACAGCTTCCGCAAGCAGGTGCACGTGATCGACTACTCGCGCGACGCCCTGCTGGAGGTCGCGGCGGTGGTGGAGACCTTCGCTGCGGCCGAGGACCTGCCCGCGCACGGCGCCGCGGTGACGATCCGGCGTCCGGGGGCGGGGCGATGAGGCCGGACGTCAGGTTGGACGGCCTGCCGCTGCGCCCCGAGCTGGTGGGGGAGGAGCCCTACGGCGCCCCGCAGCTGGAGGTGCCCGTCCGGCTGAACGTGAATGAGAACCCGTACCCGCCGAGTGCGCAGGTGCGGGACGAGATCTGCGCGGCGCTCTCCGCGTCCACGCTGAACCGCTACCCGGACCGGGAGGCGACCGCGCTGCGGACGGCCCTGGCCGGCTACCTCGGCCACGGGCTCACCGCGGACCGGATCTGGGCAGCGAACGGGTCGAACGAGGTGATGACCCACCTGCTGCAGGCCTTCGGAGGCCCGGGACGCACGCTGCTCAGCTTCACCCCGACGTATTCGATGTACCCCGAGTACGCGCGCGACACCCACACGCGCTACGTCACCATGCCCCGGTCCGCCGACTTCCACCTGGACGCGGCCACAGTGCTCGCCGCGATCGCGGAGCACACCCCGGACGTGGTGGTGATCACCACGCCCAACAATCCGACCGGCACGACCACGTCGGTGGACGTGATTGCGGAGGTGCTCGCCGGGACCGAGACGATCGTCGTGGTCGACGAGGCGTACCAGGAGTTCGCCCGGCACCCGGAGCGCACCGCCCTGGCCCTGCTGGACCAGTACGGCAACCTCGTCGTGTCGCGCACGATGAGCAAGGCGTTCGCCCTTGCCGGTGCCCGGGTGGGCTATCTCGCCGCGGCGCCGGCGATCGTGGACGCGTGCCGGGTCGTCCGGCTGCCCTACCACCTGTCCGCCCAGACCCAGGCGATCGCGGAAGTGGCTCTCCGCCACGCCGCCGAGCTCCTGGAGAAGGTCGACGAGTTGCGCGCAACGCGCGACGGGATGCTGCTGCGCCTGCCTCAACTGGGGGTCGAGGTGATCGACTCGGATGCGAACTTCTGCCTGTTCGGGCCGTTCGCGGACCGGCATGATGTCTGGCAGCGGCTGCTGAGGCGTGGCGTTCTCGTGCGCGAGACCGGCCCGGACGGCTGGCTGCGGGTAACCGCCGGGACCCCGGCGGAGACGCAGGCGTTCTACGACGCCCTGGCTGAGGTGTTGGAGGAGATCCGATGAGTCCGCGCACGGCTGTCCGCGAGCGGAGCACGAGCGAGTCGCAGGTGCGGGTCGCGCTCAACCTGGACGGGACCGGCGAGTCCACGATCAGCACCGGGGTCGGTTTCTACGACCACATGCTGACCGCGCTGGCCCGGCATTCCCTGATCGACCTCGAGATCTCCACCACCGGCGACGTCCACATCGATGGCCACCACAGCATCGAGGACACCGCGATCGTGCTCGGGCAGGCGTTCGCCGAGGCCCTCGGCGACAAGGCCGGAATCCGCCGTTTCGCTGACGCGACGGTCCCGCTGGATGAGGCCCTCGCACACTGCGTCGTCGATCTCGCCGGACGCCCCTACGTGGTGCACAGCGGCGAGCCCGAGGGCCAGCAGTACGCCCTCATCGGTGGCTCCGGCGTGCTGTACGCGGGTTCGATGACCCGCCACGTGGTGGAGTCTTTCGCGCTGAACGCGCAGATCTGCGTGCACCTGCGGCTGCTCGCCGGCCGGGACCCGCACCACATCGTCGAGGCACAGTTCAAGGCGCTCGCCCGGGCACTGCGGGACGCGGTGGCCCTGGATCCCCGGATCGCGGGAGTGGTGCCCTCGACCAAGGGCAGCCTGTGAGCTCCACCGCGGTGGTTGAGCCTGCAGAACCGCCCTCGGGCCCGTGCGTCGTCGTCCTGGATTACGGCAGCGGCAACGTCCACTCGGCGACCCGGGCGCTCGCTGCGGCCGGGGCCGAGGTCGAACTGACGGCGGACCCGGACGCGGCGTTGGCCGCGGACGGCCTGGTCGTGCCGGGGGTGGGCGCCTTCGCCGCCTGCATGGATGGCCTGGTCGGCGTGGGCGGCCCTGACCTGATCCGGCGGCGGCTGGAGGCGGGTCGACCGGTGCTGGGCATCTGCGTCGGCCACCAGGTGCTGTTCGATCTGGGCGTCGAGCACGGCGCGTCCGCGGCCGGCGTCGGGGTACTGCCTGGAGTGGTCGAGGAGCTGGACGCGGTGCCGCTGCCGCACATGGGCTGGAACACCGTCGCCCCGCCGGAGGGTTCGGCGATGTTCGCCGGGGTGGAGGGGGAGCGGTTCTACTTCGTGCACTCCTTCGGCGTGCATGCCGTGCCCGACTGGCCGGAGGATGCCCGGATCACCTGGGCCGAGCACGGTGGGGATCGGTTCATCGCCGCCGTGGAACGGGGGCCGCTGTGGTCCACCCAGTTCCACCCGGAGAAGTCCGGCACCGCCGGGGCGCGACTGCTCCGGAACTGGATCGCAACCCTCGGCTGGAAGGAACCATGAACGAACTGGTGCTGCTGCCCGCCGTCGACGTCCAGGGCGGTCAGGCCGTCCAGCTCACCCAGGGCGTCGCGGGTTCGGAGAAGGTGTTCGGCGACCCGCTCGCCGCGGCCCGCCGTTGGCAGGACGCGGGCGCGCGATGGCTGCACCTCGTCGACCTCGACGCGGCTTTCGGCCGCGGCAGCAACGCGGAGGTGATCGCGGAGATCACGGCGGCGATGGAACTGAACGTGGAACTCTCCGGCGGCATCCGCGACGACGAGAGCCTCGAGCGGGCTCTGGCCACGGGCTGCCGGCGGGTCAACATCGGCACTGCCGCGCTGGAGAACCCGGACTGGTGCGACCGGGTGATCGGCGAGCACGGCGACCGGATCGCGATCGGCCTGGACGTCCGCGGGGAGCGGCTCGCGGCGCGTGGCTGGACGCGCGAGGGCGGGGAGCTCTTCGAGACCCTGGAGCGGCTGAATGCGGCAGGCTGCGCCCGCTACGTGGTCACGGACGTTGCCAGCGACGGCATGCTGTCGGGCCCGAACCTTCAGCTGCTCCGCGACGTCTGCGCTCGCACGGACGCACCGGTGGTGGCCAGCGGGGGCATCACGACCCTGGATGACCTGCGCGCCCTGCGTGACCTTGTCCCGCTCGGTGTGGAGGGCGCCATCGTCGGCACGGCCCTCTACGTCGGCAAGTTCACGATCGCTGACGCGCTGGCCGCCGTCTCGGGTTGAGCGATGATGGCTGCCGCGGAGTTGCTGTGCGCACACGACGAGGACCTGCGCACCAGCTCTGAGCTCGCCGGGGCCACCGACGTGCACCGGATCGGCCCGTTGTGGCTCGGCCGCTACGGCAGCCGCGGGTTCGTGACGTACCGCGATCTCGACGGCGCCGAAGGTGCGGCGGTGGACGACCTGATCGGCGCTGCCGTGGCGCACTTCGCTGCGGTTGCGGAGGTGCAGGCGTTCGAGTGGAAGACGCGCGGTCACGACGCCCCGGCCGACCTGGCCACGCACCTGGCGCGGGCCGGCCTGGTCGCCGACGACCCGGAGACGGTCATGATCGGCGATGCGAGCCTGCTCGCCGCCGACCTGCGGCCGCCGGAGGGCACGCTGCTGCGCAGGGCGGGAGACGGGGCCGAGCTGGCCACCGACGTCGCGGCGGTGGGGGTGCTGCACCGGGAGGTGTTCGGCCCGGACTCCCCGGACCTGGACGCACAGCTGATCGCCCAGCTCTCCGAGCCGGACCCCGCCGTGGAACTCTGGCTGGCCGAAATCGAGGGCGCCGTGGTCTGCGCGGGACGGCTCGACCGTGTCCGAGGTACCCGGTTCGCGGGGCTGTTCGGTGGCGCGACCCGGGCGGACCAGCGCCACCGCGGCATCTACCGCGCGCTGACCGCGGCCAGGGCGGCGTCGGCCCTGCGCCAGGGGGCGAGCCTGGTCTACGCGGAGTGCACCGTGCTGAGCCGCCCGATCCTGGAGCGTTCCGGGCTGGTCGCGGTCACCACCACGACCCCCTGGACCTGGCGTCGCAGCGGCTGAGGCTCCAGTCGAGGTCGAGTTCTGGCCGCTGTTGGAGGGCACCGGGCCGGATCCTGGCGTCCGGGGCGTTTACCATGGCGGAACCCGCGCCGCCGAGCGAGAGATGAAGGCACCACCGTGACCGATGCAGCGAACCGCACCGCCAGGATCGTCGCGACCCTCAGCCTCGCGCTGGTGATGGCCGGCGGCGGGTTGTCCGCCCCGACCGTGGCGCAGGCCGTCGGCGCCGGCAGCACGGCCAGTGCTCCGGACCTGGTCGGACGCACCTCCGCGACCAGCGTGACCAAGAAGACCACGATCGTGAGGCAGCCGGCCAACCTCTCGATCGGTCGCTACGGCACGCGGACGAAGGGCACCTTCACCGTCGTGGCCTCGGGGCTCAAGCTCAGCTACAAGTGGCAGCGTCGGCTGCCCTCCGGAAGCTCCTGGAAGACCATCTCCGGTGCCCGATCTCGCTCGTACACCGCGAGGGCGAGCACGTGGGCCAGTGGCACCAGGTTCCGGGTGATCGTCAGCGGGACCGGCGGCAAGGTCACCTCCCGCGCGGCGAAGCTCACGGTGCTGAAGCCGACGAAGACGCCGGCGAAGGACGCGGAGAAGGCGTTCGGCCTGACCGGGCTGACCCAGGGCGTGGACCTGTCGGCGTACCAGTACGTGCCGGGGGCGCGGATCAACATGGACAAGGTCATCGGCTGGGTCGGCGCGGACGGCTTCACGATCCTGCGCAACGGCAGTGGCGCGCGTCCGATCAAGCAGGCCTACACCGACGCCTGCACGAACCAGGCGAGGAAGACCGGAAGTACCCCTGTCGTCGAGGACTGCGCCTACGCGAAGTTCGCCGACCGGGCCAGCGCGGCCGGGATCTCGCTGGGCCACTACTGGTTCAACGGCTGGATCTCCACCATCGACACCACGAGCAAGCAGCTGTTCGCCGGCGGGTTCACCCCGGAAGCCTCGGCGGCGACGTTCGTGAAGTGGCTGAAGGCGGACGGGCACTACACGAAGAAGAGCACCGACCCGCTGGTGCTGGACGTCGAGGCCGGCCATGCGTGGACGAAGACCTCGGGCGGCAAGAAGTACACGGTCAGCCTGCGGGCGTGGAGGCCGGCTGAGGTGACCGCCTTCCTGACCGAGGTGAAGTCGCTGCTCGGTGCGGAGGGCTATCAGGCGAACCTGTACGTGTACATGAGCGCGAACGCCGCCTCCAAGCAGGTCGCCGGAGCGTACGTCTGGGCGGACGTCGCCCCGTTGGCCCGGCTCTGGGTGGCGTCCTGGGGCACCGACAACGGGCGCATTCCGACCTCCCAGCCGAAGGTGGGACCTTGGGCCGACCAGGGCGGGTGGTCGTTGTGGCAGTACACGAGCAACGCCCGGATCTCCGGTGACGGTGTGGGTGCCCTCGACGGTGACATCGCGACCGCGGACGCGTGGACACCCAAGGCCTGATCAGTGCTGCCGGTCGCCGAGCAGCGGCGAGGAACGAGCCGTCGCGTCGGGGCGGTCAGGGCACCCGGGCGGTCCAGGTTGGGTCGAGGAACTTCGTCCGCGCCAGTTCGCGTGCCTTGGCGAGTTCGTCGGCGGTGAGCCAGCCATGTTCGGTCTGGTACCGGCCGCGGAAGGTTTCCAGGAAGGATGCGATCACCTGCTGGCGGGGCAGCCGGGTCTGCGAGCGCACTGGGTCGACCCGCTTGTTCGCGCTCTTGGTGCCCTTGTCAGACAGCTTCTCGCGGCCGATCCGCAGCACCTGCAGCATCTTGTCCGCGTCGATGTCGTAGGCCATCGTCACGTGGTGCAGCACCGCGCCGCCGACGAACCGCTTCTGCGCGGCTCCGGCGAGCTTGCCGACCGGGGAGGCGATGTCGTTCAGGCCTGCGTAGTGCGCGGCCACCCCGACCTCGGCGAGCGCGGCGAGCACCCACTCGTCCAGGAAGGCGTAGGAGGCCTCGTAGCTCATCCCGTCCACCAGGGTGTCGGGGACGACGAGGGAGAAGGTGATGCAGTTGCCCGCCTCCATGAACATGGCCCCGCCACCGGACACCCGGCGCACCACCTGCACGCCGAGCCGTTCGGCCGCGTCGGTGTCGACCTCGTTGCTCAGCGACTGGAACGAACCGATGATCACCGCCGGGTTCTCCCACTGCCAGAACCGCAGCGTCGGCCCGCGCCGACCGGCCGCCAGTTCGCGGGAGAGCACCTCGTCGAGCGCGGCATGCTCGGCGGGCTCGAGGATGCCCGGATCGAGGTAGGTGAAGGTGTGGTCGGCCCAGCTCGTGGAACGGCCCAGCGCCCGGCGGACGGCCATGGCGATCGCGTGCGTGTCGAAGCCGACCATCGTGACCGGCAGGCTGATCAGACCGTCGGCGCCGGCCCTGGTGAGGTCGTCGTCGATCCTGGCGGCGAGCTCGGCGGGTGGGGTGGCCGCGTGCAGGCCGCCGAGGGCGCGGTCGATCACCTCGAGGGCCTCGTCGGGATTGAGGAAGAAATCACCGCTGACCCGGATGTCGGCGAGGTGGTCGTCCACCACCGCGAGATCGACGGCAACGAGCTTGCCGCCCGGAACCTTGTACTCCCCGTGCAGGCGCTCGCTCATGCGGGTCAGGTTAGGTGCCCTAGACTGAGCCGCGCAAAATCCACCAGCGAAGACGGACGGGTAGTACATGAGCGGTCACTCCAAGTGGGCCACCACCAAGCACAAGAAGGCGGCTATCGATGCCAAGCGCGGCAAGCTCTTCGCCAAGCTGGTCAAGAACATCGAGGTGGCCGCGCGTACCGGTGGACCGGATCCATCGGGGAACCCGACCCTCTACGACGCGATCCAGAAGGCACGCAAGAACTCCGTGCCGGTGGACAACATCGACCGTGCGGTGAAGCGCGGCGGCGGCGTCGGTGGTGACGCGGTCGACTACACGGCGCTGATGTACGAGGCCTACGGTCCGGCCGGCGTCGCAATCCTGATCGAGTGCCTGACCGACAACCGCAACCGGTCGGCGTCCGACGTGAAGGTCGCCGTCACCAGGAACGGCGGCACCATGGCCGACGTCGGCTCGGTGTCGCGCATCTTCGACCGCAAGGGCGTCGTCGAGGTCGCCAAGGAGCAGGGCGGCCGAACCCTGACCGAGGACGACCTGATCGAGGCGACCCTCGACGCCGACCCAGAGGACATTGCCGACGAGGGCGAGAGCTTCCGGGTGGTCAGTGACCCCAGCGTCGTGGTGGAAGTGCGCAAGGCCGTCCAGGCCGCGGGGCTCGACTACGAGTCGGCCGAGGTCCAGTTCGTGCCGCAGTACCACCAGGCGATCGACAGCAAGGACCAGGCCGAGAAGTTGTTCAAGCTCCTGGACGCGATCGAGGACCTCGACGATGTCCAGACGGTGTACAGCAACGAGGACGTTCCCGACGAGATCAGCGCCCAGCTCGACGCCGAGGACTGACCCCGGCCCGGATTGGGGACGGTTCCGAACCCGGTCCACTCCGCTGGGTGGACCGGGTTCGGAACCGTCCCCGATTCGGTCCACCGGCGAGGCGGCGTGCCTCGACTGGACGGGGGAGTCCGCCCGCTAGGATCCGAACAGTTGTTCGACGGACGGAAGCGGCGATGCGCGTACTCGGAGTGGATCCCGGCCTGACCAGGTGCGGGGTCGGCGTGGTGGAGGGCACCCCCGGTCGGCCGCCACGGTTGGTGGCGGTCGGTGTGGTGGCCACACCCAGCACGCTGGAGTTGCCCCAGCGGCTGCTGCGCATCGAGCAGGGACTCACCGAGTGGGTCGCAGAACACGGGCCGGACGTCGTGGCGGTGGAGCGGGTCTTCGCCGACCAGAACGTCCTCTCGGTGATCGGCACGGCCCAGGCCGCCGGTCTTGCGATGCTGGTCGCTGCGCGTGCCGGACTGCCCGTCCACACCCACACGCCGACCGAGGTGAAGGCGGCGATCACCGGCTCCGGGCGGGCCGACAAGGCCCAGGTGGGCACCATGGTGGCCCGCATCCTCAAGCTCGACGCCGCGCCGAAACCGGCCGACGCGGCGGACGCTGTCGCGCTGGCGATCTGCCACCTGTGGCGGGGCGCGGCGGCGGAGCGGATCGCGCAGGCCCTGGCCAGGGGAGGAGCGTCCGCGTGATCGCGCAACTGACCGGAACAGTGGCCGCGCTGGGCGGCACCTGGCTCGTCGTGGACCTGTCCGGATTCGGGCTGAAGGCGCTATGCACGCCCGCGACGGCGAGCCGGGCCGCGGTGGGCGACCGGATCACGCTGCACACCTCGCTGGTGGTGCGGGAGGACTCGCTGACCCTCTACGGGTTCGCCGAGCCGGGCGAGCGGGACTGTTTCGAGCTCGTCCAGAGCGCGAGCGGGATCGGCCCCAAGATCGCGCAGGCGGTGGTGTCGGTATTCACCCCCGACGAGTTCCGCGCCGCGGTGAGCGCCGGCAACATCGCAGCGCTCACCCGGGTTCCCGGCATCGGGGCCAAGGGCGCGCAGCGGCTCGTCCTCGAGCTGAAGGAGAAGGTGGCCCTTCTCGCCGGCACCACGGCGCCCGCGGGCGCAGCCGTGGCGGACGGCGGCTGGCGCGACCAGGTGCGGGACGGGCTCGAGGGCCTCGGCTATTCCGGGCGGGACGCGGAGGCGGCCTGTGAACGGGTGGCCGGCCTCGCCGAGGAGAACCCCGACACTCCGGTTGCCGTGCTGCTTCGCGCCGCGCTGCGCACCCTGGCGAAGTGAGGATGGACGCAGCGGTGTCTGGCAGAGTGTCCGACGTGCAGTCCGACGACACCGACCCGCTCGACCCGTACGTCCACGTCGACGAGCAGGCGGCGGAGTCCGCGCTGCGGCCCTCGACCCTGGCCGAGTTCGGCGGCCAGCGCCGGGTGAGCGACCAGCTCGGCCTCGTCCTCGCCGCCGCGCGGCACCGCGGCAGCACCCCCGACCACGTCCTGCTCTCCGGCCCGCCGGGACTCGGCAAGACCACGCTGGCCATGATCATCGCTGCTGAGATGGGTGCGCCGATCCGGATCTCCTCCGGCCCGGCCATCCAGCATGCGGGCGACCTCGCCGCGATCCTCTCCGGACTGACCGAGGGCGAGGTGTTCTTCCTCGACGAGATCCACCGGATGTCCCGTCCCGCCGAGGAGATGCTCTACCTCGCGATGGAGGACTTCCGGGTCGACGTGGTCGTCGGCAAGGGTCCCGGCGCGACCGCGATCCCGCTCGACATCCCCCGGTTCACCCTGGTCGGCGCGACCACCCGGGCCGGGCTGCTGCCAGGGCCGCTGCGGGACCGGTTCGGCTTCACCGCCCAGCTGGACTTCTACGCCGCCGTCGACCTGGAGAGGATCCTGCGACGCTCGGCGGTCCTGCTCGGCATCGAGCTCGCCCCGGCCGCCGGGGTGGAGATCGCATCGCGTTCCCGTGGCACGCCGCGGATCGCGAACCGGCTGCTGCGGCGCGTGCGTGACTACGCGCAGGTCAAGGCGGACGGTCGGCTCACCCGGTCGGTCGCGGCGGCGGCGCTGGAGCTGTACGAGGTGGATCCGCTCGGGCTCGACCGGCTGGACCGCGCGGTGCTGGATGCGCTCTGCCGCGGCTTCGGCGGCGGCCCGGTCGGCCTGACCACGCTGGCGCTGGCGGTCGCGGAGGAGACAGAGACCATCGAGGAGGTCGCCGAGCCGTTCCTGGTCAGGGAAGGGTTCCTGATGCGCACCCCTCGCGGCCGGGTTGCGACGCGCCGCGCCTGGGAACACCTGGGCCTGACCCCACCGGTCAGCCTCGCTCCGCCACCGGATGCTCCCGACCTGTTCAGCGGAGAGTGAGCGCCGCCGGGGCTACGGCCCCGATCGGCGACAAAGGCGGCCCTCGGTGAGTCGCCGAATGGGTATTCCCAGCTGGCGGCGCTAGGCTACGTCGTCGGCGGCAGTGCCGCCCCGAACTCTGAACGTGAGGATTTCCCATGGGTGGTGGCGGCAACATCTGGTCGACAGTGCTGCTCCTAGTAGTGGCCGGCGGTGCGCTCTATTTCCTGATGATCCGGCCGCAGCAGAAGCGGCAGAAGGAACAGCAGTCGCACATGAGCGCGCTGGAGCCGGGCGCTCGCGTGATGCTGATCTCCGGCATCATCGGCACCATCAAGTACATGGGTGAGAAGCAGGCCGTGGTCGAGATCTCTCCCGGTGTGGAGATGACCGTCGACAAGCGCGCCATCAGCACCCAGCCCGTGGTGGACGAGTTCGAGTACGCGGACGAGGACGCCGGCGACGAGGATGCCGCGGAGGACACCCCCGAGGCCGCCGCGGAGATGGTCGTGGCGGACGCAGAGCCCGAGGCCACCGAGCCGGAGGCCGCTACCAGCGCGCCGGCCGCGGATTCCGCGGGCGAGGCCGGGGCGGCGGAGCCCACCTGGGACAACCCCGGCACCGCGAAGAACTGACCGACCCGACCTAGGCGAGAAGTGGCTACCACAAGCAGGAAACACGCTCATCCGCTGCGCACCCTGGTGATCCTTGCCCTGGTGATCGTTGGGTTGTTCACGATCATGGCCGTGAACCGGGTCTGGACCCCGAAGCTGGGCCTCGACCTGCGCGGCGGCAGCACGATCACCCTCACCGCGGCGAATGTGACCGGAGAGGGCACGGTCGACCCGGCGAGCCTTGAGCTTGCCCGCACGATCATTCAGCAGCGCATCGACGGCTACGGCGTCGGTGAGAGTGAGGTGACCACCTCCGGCGACCGGCAGATCGTCGTGTCGGTGCCGAACGTGCAGAAGGACGACCTCGTGCGGCTGGTGGGCACCACCGCGCAGCTGTACTTCCGGCAGGTGTTCAAGGAGGAGGCGTCCTCGAGCACGGCGACGGCCGAGCCGACCGCCTCGGCGTCCGCCCAGCCGCAGGAGAGCGCCAGCGCGAACCCGACGCCCACCGCGTCCAGCACCGGCAACAAGCGTCCGCTCCCTGCACTGCCGACTCCGCAGCCGAGCCCGCGTCCGACGGCAGCGGCGTCTCCCGCGCCCTCGGTGGACGACATGCTCAAGTGGACGCCGTCCGCCCGCGACACCAGCGAGTTCGACGCGTTCCAGTGCGGGCAGACCAGCCCGACGCCGGACGTCACCGACCAGCCCCTGATCACCTGTGACCAGACGAAGTCCTACAAGTACCTGCTGGGCCCGGCGCTGATCAGCGGCGAGCACGTGACCAGGGCGCAGGCCGCGGTTCCGCAGAACTCGGTGTCCTACGTGGTCACCCTGCAGTTCGACACCCAGGGCGCCGCCGACTTCGAGAAGGTCACCGGTCACCTCGCCAGCCAGACCAGCCCGGAGAACCAGTTCGGCATCGTGTTGGACGGCAAGGTGATCTCGGCCCCATCGGTGAGCAAGGCGATCCCCGGCGGCCAGGCCCAGATCGAGGGCAGCTTCACCCAGAAGACCGCCACCGACCTGGCCAACGTGCTGTCCTACGGCGCGCTGCCGCTGTCGTTCGAGATCTCCAGCGTGGAGAACGTGTCGGCGAAGCTCGGTGGCGACCAGCTGCAGGCTGGCATCATCGCCGGCCTGATCGGCCTCGGCCTGGTGCTGCTCTACAGCATCATGTACTACCGGGGCCTGGCCCTGGTGGTGTCCCTGTCGCTGGTGGTGGCCGGCCTGCTGGCCTGGGCCCTGATCGTGCTGCTGGGCGCGAGCATGGGCTTCGCGCTGAACCTGCCGGGCATCGCCGGCGTGATCGTCGCGATCGGTGTCACGGCGGACTCGTTCATCATCTACTTCGAACGAATACGTGACGAGGTGCGCGAGGGACGCAGCCTGCGCACTGCGATCGAGACCGGCTGGGTGAGGTCCCGCAAGACCATCGTGGTCGCCGACTCGGTGTCGCTGCTGTCGGCCCTGGTGCTGTTCGTCCTCGCCATCGGCGCGGTGAAGGGCTTCGCTTTCACCCTCGGCCTGACCACGCTGATCGATCTCGCGGTGGTGTTCTTCTTCACCAAGCCGATGATGACCCTGCTCGGCCGCACCAAGTTCTTCGGCGAGGGCCACCGGTTCTCCGGTTTCGAGGCCGAGCACATGGGGGCGAGCAAGGCGCCGCTCCACAACTCCCAGCGTAGACGCGGGGCAGTCGCGGGAGGTGAGGCGTGATGACCGACCAGATCACTGAGCCGCAGGCGCCGGAGACGCCGGTCAGGAAGCAGAGCATCGCTCACCGGCTCTACACCGGTGACATCTCCTACGACTTCGTCGGACACTGGCGCCGCTGGTACACCATCTCGGGCGTCCTGCTCCTGATCTCGCTGGCAGCGCTGGCGTTCCGGGGCCTGAACTGGGGCATCGAGTTCCGCGGCGGCGCTGACTTCCAGGCGCCGATCACGGTGACCGCCAATACCGTCGAGGATGTCCGCTCGGCCGTGAAGGCCCTGAACCTGCCCAGCCAGGACGACATCACGGTGACCACCGTCGGCTCCAATACGGTCCGGGTCCAGACCCAGCCGTTGACGGAGACCGAGGTGACGCAGGTGAAGACCGCGATCGCCGACGTGTCGGGAATCCAGCCTGATGACGTTGCGTACTCGCTGATCGGCGCGTCCTGGGGCCAGCAGATCACCACTCAGGCCACGATCGCGCTGGTCGTGTTCCTGGTACTGGTGATGGGCCTGATCTGGGCCTATTTCCGCGAGTTCAAGATGAGTGTCGCGGCGATCCTGGCCCTGCTGCACGACCTCGTGATCACCGTGGGCGTGTACGCGCTGATCGGATTCACGGTCACCCCGGCGACGATGATCGGCGTGCTCACCATCCTCGGCTACTCGCTGTACGACACTGTGGTGGTCTTCGACAAGATCCGTGAGAACACCCACGACATCACCAACAGCCGCCACACCTACTCCTACCAGGCGAACGCCGCCGTGAACCAGGTGCTGGTGCGCTCGCTGAACACGACGATCATCGGCGTGCTGCCGGTGGCCGCGATCCTGTTCACCGGCGCCTTCATCCTCGGCACCGGACCGCTGAAGGACCTCGGCCTGGCGCTGTTCGTCGGCATGATCGCGGGTGCCTACTCCTCGATCTTCATCGCGACCCCGGTGCTGGCCCAGATGCGGGAGCTCGATCCGGACATGGCCGAGCACCGCGAGCGTCTGCAGCGCCGGGCCGCCCGGGCTGCGGAGAAGAGCGCCCACAAGCCGAAGACGGTCAGCACGGTGTCCGTCGGCGATGCCACCGCGGCGAGCATCGATCCCGCCACGCTCGGCCTGGTGCCGGCGAAGGACCTGGACGCCGGGCCGCGCAAGCAGCCGTCCCGGCATCCGCGCAGCAGGCGGAAGAAGTAGCCATGCCCACCTCGGAGCAGAACCGGGCCCTGATCGCTTCCCTGATCCGCGACATCCCCGACTTCCCGAAGCCGGGCGTGCTGTTCAAGGACATCACTCCGCTGCTGGCGGACGCGGCCGGCTATCGGGCGGCGATCAGCGAACTGGCGGCCAGTGCGCCGTCCGGTATCGACGTGGTCGTGGGCATGGAGGCGCGGGGCTTCATCTTCGCCGGACCGGTGGCCCTCGAGCTCGGGGCGGGCTTCGTCCCGGTGCGCAAGCCGGGCAAGCTTCCCGGCGACGTGTACACGCAGACCTTCTCGCTGGAGTACGGGGACGAGACCCTCGCGGTGCACACCGATGCGATCATGCCGGGAGCGAAGGTGCTCGTGATCGACGATGTGCTCGCCACCGGAGGCACGGTGGGCGCCACGGCGGCGCTGATCAACCGGCTGGGCGCCGAGCTGATCCACGTGTCGGTCCTGCTGGAACTCAGCTTCCTTGGCGGCCGTGCCCACCTGGCTGGACTCGGAATCCAGGACACCTCGGCGGTGCTCACCGTCTGATGGCAGAGGGCGGGCCCCGGATCGTGCGCCGGACCTTCGGGTCGGGTGAGGCGCAGGTACGCCTGCCGAGCCGGAGTTCCAGCCCTGCGCGGGAGCTGCTGAAGCGCTTCCTGCTCGCGGTGGGCCTGTTGCTGGTGCTCACCCTGATCGTCTACCTCGACCGGGACGCCTACGCCGACCACGCGGCCGGCGACGGGGTGTCCTTCATCGACGCCCTGTACTACGCCACGGTCACCATGACCACGACCGGCTACGGCGACATCACGCCGGTGCTGCCGCACGCGCGCCTGATCAACGTCTTCCTGGTCACGCCGATCCGCATCGCCTTCCTGGTGCTGTTGGTCGGCACGACCGTGGAGGTGCTTGCCAGTCAGGGCCGCCAGGCGCTGCGGGATTCCCGCTGGAGGAAGAAGATGCGCAACCACACCGTCGTCATCGGCTACGGCACCACGGGCCAGAGTGCGACCGCCACCCTGCTGCGTGGGGAGACCCCCACCGACCGGATCGTCGTGATCGACACCGACTCGCTGGCCGTGGCCGCAGCGAACCGGCACGGCCTGGCAGCCTTCGAAGGTGACGCCACCTCCCGCGAGCTGCTGCACCGGGCGGAGTTGCCGAAGGCCAGGGAGGTGATCATCACGGTCGGTCGCGACGACACCGCGATCCTCGCCACGCTCACCGTCCGCCAGCTCAACCGTGGCGCACACGTCGTGGTCGCCGTGCGCGACTCCCTGAACGTGCCGCTGATCCGACAGTCCGGGGCGGACGCCGTGGTCACCTCCTCCGACGCGGTGGGCCGCCTGATGGGACTCAGCTCGATCAGCCCGCAGCTCGGCGAGGTGATCGAGGACCTGCTCGCGGCCGGCGAGGGCCTCGAGGTCACCCAGCGCCTGGTCAGGCCCGAGGAGGAGGGCCGGCGGCCGGACGACCTCGAGGGTGAGAAGGTGGTCGCGATCGTCCGCAACCGGACCCTGCGCCGGTACTACGAGCTCGGCGAGGACACCCTGCGCACCGGCGACGAACTCGTGGTGATCCGCAAGGCGACGGGGGCGCGGGTGACGCGGGTAGAGTGAGCACCCACTTCAACCAGCAGCGGAGGCGGTGTTGACGCAGGGCGTCCACGGACCGTACGGCGAGGGCGACGGCCTGCCCGGGGAGCCGCGCGCCCGGCTTGCGTCGACCGACCAGCCACGCATCCGGATGCGCCAGGTGCTGGCCCGGATCGGCGCACAGCGCAACCAGCCCGTGCCGGTGCTCGACCCGCTGATCCGGATCGTCCACACCCACCACCCCAAGGCCGACGTCGCGCTGCTCGAACGCGCCTACCGCACGGCCGAGCACTACCACAACGGTCAGTTGCGCAAGAGCGGGGACGCCTACATCACGCACCCGCTGGCCGTGGCGACCATCCTCGCCGAGCTGGGGATGACCGAGCCGACCATCTGCGCGGCCCTGCTGCATGACACCGTCGAGGACACGTCCTACACGGTGGAGCAGCTGACCGCCGACTTCGGTGCCGAGATTGCGGCGATGGTGGACGGCGTCACCAAGCTGGACAAGATCCAGTACGGCGAGTCGGCGAAGGCCGAGACCATCCGCAAGATGGTGCTCGCGATGAGCAAGGACATCCGCGTCCTGGTGATCAAGCTCGCCGACCGCCTGCACAACATGCGCACGATCGGGTACCTGCGCCAGGACAAGCAGATGGCGATCGCCCGCGACACCCTGGAGATCTTCGCCCCGCTGGCCCACCGCCTGGGCATGAACGCGATCAAGTGGGAGCTGGAGGATCTGTCCTTCGCCACCCTGCAGCCGAAGGTCTACGACGAGATCGTGAAGCTGGTCGCGGCCCGGGCCCCGCTGCGCGAGGACTACCTGAGGGTGGTCACCGAGCAGGTGCGCAGTGACCTGGCGAATGCGGGAATCAAGGCTACGGTCTACGGCCGGCCGAAGCACTACTACTCGATCTACCAGAAGATGGTGGTGCGCGGACGCGACTTCGCCGACATCTACGACCTGGTCGGACTCCGCATCCTGGTCGACACCCAACGCGACTGCTACGCGGCCCTCGGTACGCTGCACGCCCGCTGGAACCCCCTGCCCGGGCGGTTCAAGGACTACATCGCGATGCCGAAGTTCAACCTGTACCAGTCGCTCCACACCACCGTCCTTGGCCCCAGCGGCAAGCCGGTGGAGCTGCAGATCCGCACCCACGAGATGCACCGCCAGGCCGAGTACGGCGTGGCGGCGCACTGGAAGTACAAGGAGGGCAAGGTCGACGGGACCGAGCTCAACTGGGTGCAGCAGATCAACCAGTGGCAGCGCGAGACCGAGGACCCGGGCGAGTTCCTGGACACCCTGCGCTTCGAGATCGCCACCGATGAGGTGTTCGTGTTCACGCCGAAGGGCGACGTGATCAGCCTGCCTGCCGGCGGCACCCCGGTCGACTTCGCCTACGCCGTGCACACCGAGGTCGGCCACCACACCATCGGCGCCCGGGTGAACGGACGCCTGGTGCCGCTGGAGTCCGCTCTGGCCAGCGGGGACGTGGTCGAGGTGCTCACCTCCAAGGCGGCGAACGCCGGGCCGAGCCGCGACTGGCTGGGCTTCGTGAAGAGCCCCAGGGCGCGCGGCAAGATCCGCCAGTACTTCATGCGCGAGCGCCGCGAGGAGTCGGTGGAGAACGGCAAGGAGCTGCTCACCAAGCAGTTGCGGCGGGCGGGGCTGCCGCTGCAACGGCTCCTGACGCCCGAGCACATGACCGGTCTCACCGAGCATTTCCGGGTCGCGGACGTGAACGCGCTCTACGCGGCAATCGGCGAGGGGTCGATCAGCCCGCAGGCGGTGGTGCAGCGGCTGATCGCCTCCGGCGGCGGTGTCGAGGAGGTCGCCGAACTCGGCGGCGAGGACACCTCCGTGATCACCACGAGGCGGCGCGGCCGGATGTCGACCGGCAACGACGCCGGGGTGGTGGTACAGGGTGACCCGAACGTCTGGGTGAAGTTGGCGCGGTGCTGTCGTCCGGTGCCCGGGGACGAGATCCTCGGTTTCGTCACCCGTGAGAACGGTGTCTCGGTGCACCGGGTCGACTGTGCGAACGCGGAGAACCTGCGCGGCCAACCCGAAAGGCTGGTGGAGGTCTCCTGGGCCCCGACCTCGACGAGCAGCTTCCTGGTGGCTTTGCAGGTCGAGGGCATCGACCGGACCGGGATCCTCTCCGAGGTCACGAAGGTGATGGGGGAGTACCACATCTCGATCCAGTCCGCGACGCTGAACACGGCGAAGGATCGCACGTTCAAGTTCCGGTTCACCTTCGAGACCACCGACCCGACCCACCTGGAGCACCTGATCGGTGCCGTCCGCAAGGTGCCCGGCGTCTACGACGTCTTCCGGATCAAGAACTGACCTTCGCGGCGGGACGATCCCCGCAAAGACCGGTCCGGCGGCGCCCGCCGTCCCGGGATGCCGTGGCCGGGGCCGGGACGGCGTGGACCGTTACCGGCTGAAGTCCGCCAGGGTCTCCTTCGCCTGGTCGAGCCAGGTCTGGTAGGTGGCGATCGAGTCGTTGGCCTTGGCCGCCGCAGCACTGTCCCCGCGCGCCGCAGCCTTTGCGGCACGCTCGGTGAGCTTGTCGATCTCGTCGCTGAGCATCCGGACCGTCTCCTCCGCCCGGGCGCGGGCCTCCGGGTCGGTGCGGCGCCACTCCTCCTGCTCGGCGGACTGGATGGCCGACTGGATCGCCTTCAGGCGGGAGTCGAGCGGACGGATCTGCTCGCGCGGCACCCGGCCGTAGGCGTTGTACTTCTCCAGGAACGCCTGGTAGGCGGCGCGCGCCTCAGCCAGGTCGGACACCGGGAGCAGGGTCGCCTCGGCCTCGTCGAGCAACGCCAGCTTGGCGTCGAGGTTCGCCTTGTACTCGGCGTCCTGCTCGCTGAGGGTGGATGCCCGCGCACCGAAGAACCCGTCCTGGATCGCGCGGAACTCGGCCCACAGCTTCTCGTCAACCTCGCGCGGTGCCGGTCCGGCGGCCTTCCACCGGGTCATCAGATCGCGGAACGCCCCGGCTGTGGGGCCCCAGTCCGTGGACGAGGCGAGTTCGCGCGCCTCGGCGATGATCTGCTCCTTCGCCTCGCGTGCAGTCTCCCGCTTGGCCGCCTGCTCGGCGAACTGGGACTTGCGGCGGCGCGTGTACGTGGTGCGGGCTGCGGAGAAGCGGTGCCAGAGTGCGTCGTCGGTGGCGCGGTCGATCCGTGGCAGTGCCTTCCAATCCTCCAGCAACGCGCGGAACCGGTTCACCCCGCCCCGCCAGTCGTTGCCCAGGGCGAGCGTCTCGGCCTCGGCGACCATGCGCTCCTTCGTCTCCCGGGTGGCCTCGAGCTGCTTGGACCGCTCCGCCTTGCGCTGTTCGCTCTGTTCGGCGAGGAGCGGCGCGAGCGCGTCCAGTCGTTCGACGAGTCCGGCCAGGTCACCCACGGCGTTCGCCGTCGAGACCGTGGTGCGCACCGTGTTGATGCTGTGTCGGGCTTCCTCGGGTGAGAGCGCGCCAGCTTTCACTCTCGTTTCGAGCAACCCCACCTCCACTTCGAGTGCCTCGAAACGCCGGGTGTAGAAGGCGAGGGCCTCGCCGGCATCGACATCGGGAATCTGACCGACGACCCGTTCGCCGTCGGCCGTACGCACGTAGACCGTGCCGTCCGGATCGACGCGGCCGAAGTCAGCCGGACCTGAGGTGGAGTTCATGGGGATCATCTTGCCTGATCCGACGTTGATTGTGACAGCGAGGCCTGACCGAGATCAGGCGTTGTTCCCGCCGGAGCCGTTGGGGGCCGCGTCGAGACTCCTCACCTTCGAGCCGCTGCCGCGTCTCGACGTCTCGTCGTCTGCTCCTCCCAGTTCGTTCCTCACTACTCGTC
>PHEV01000061.1 GCA_002843035.1 Actinobacteria bacterium HGW-Actinobacteria-5
ACCACCACCGAACAGGAGGCGACCGACCAACCCATCCTCCAGGCCCTCACGGCCTGAACCCGAAGGATCAGCCGTACACCACCCCGGAGGACTTGACCCGATTCGGGATCAGTGGCAGGTCCGAATCGCCGGGGACGGTCTGCCCGAGTTCACCCCGCCCGCCCGGCAGGATCCGCAGCGCAAGCCCATCCGGCACCGAAGGCACACCCGAGGCGAAGCACTGGTCCCCGGACGGGCGGGCCCACCCGAACCGGGCGGGTAGTGGCGGCAGAGCTATGGAGGTGTCGAATCTGACCAGTGCCAATCAGCCCGCATCCGACGGGAGAAGAGTCGACTTGCCCAGTCCGGTTCCAACGGGGCCGCCACGGCAACAACTCACTTGGCCCACCCGTACTAGCCCGGATCGGGCGGGTCCCGAACGACACCTGGGTACAGGACTGAGAGGGCTGTACGCGGGCGCTCCAGCCCCTGGGCGCGGCGTGGCGGGGAGTCGCCGTCCACGGGGCCCACGAGGGTAAATGGGCGTCGCCTAACGGATCAGAGCGCCAGGCCCGGCGGCCGCCCAAGGTGTGATGGATCGGATCGCCTGTGCCGGCGAGGGTGGGCGTTGAGCCAAGGCTGCCCGGAACGCTGCGGGGAGATGGCAGTCCGGCCGCTGAGCTCGCGCGAGCCGCAATAGCGGCTGGGATCGGGCCGAGGTGGCATGAGTCATGCCCTTCGCGACGTTGCTATCTAGGGGTACTAGATAGTGAGTGGCGGCGGCGCTAAATTGGACATGTCATCAAGTTGAAAGGGGTGAGTGGGATGAGCGATCTCGGGACAGGTGGTCCGGCGATGTCGATGGCGGACTGGCCTCTTGAGCACGGCTACATCGGCAAGGCGACGCCGCGGGCGGGCAACGGATGGCAGATCAAGATCTACGCCCTCGACCCGCAATCGCCCGCGGAGCCACGTCTCGTCGGCCTCGCAGAGTGCGCGAACCTGGAGCGGATCGAGGAGAAGACCTGGGAGTTCGTCCATGCCCTGGACGACTCCGCCGACGTCCACGTGTTGGCGGCCCCCGACATCGACGACGACCTGATGGCGCGCGTGATCGGCGCCTGGAAGGCCATGAAGCAGGCCAAGGAGGCGGAGGCCGAAGCGGCCGCACAGATTCGGCGGGTCGTGAAGGAACTCCGTGAGCTGGGCCTGTCGGTGACCGACATCGCCTACCTCACGCACGTCTCACGCGGGCGGGTCTCACAACTCTTGGTCTGAGGAGCCCTCGTGCCCCTCAGCGAACGAGCGCCGTGACCGCAGCCCGGGTGATGGCGTCCGCGTCGGGGCGCTCGGCGACGGCGGCGACGTCCAGGCCGAGATCGCGCGAGACCTCGGCCGCGGAGCTGCCCAGGGCGACCACGCGGGGGCCCGGGAGTCCGGCGGAGGCGACGGCGGCGCGGGCGACCGAGCCGGCGGTGACCAGGAAGGCGTCGACGGCACCGGACTGCCAGCGCTCCACGACCTCGGCGGGAAGCGGCAGGCCCACCGTGCGATAGACGGCGACGTTGCGCACCTCCCAGCCCTTCGCGACCAGGCCGGCCGTGGGTTCGGGTGAGTGGTCCTCGGCGCCGGGGATCAGGATGCGGCCCGGGCCGTCGGGGAAGGCGGCCACCAGTGCGGCACCGCCACCGGGATCGGCGACCAGGTCGGGAGTGATGCCCGCAGCGCTCAACATCGACGCCGTGGCCGGCCCGACGGCCGCGATCCGGACGTGCGCGTGCGGACCACAGTGATCCAGGCCGACGGCCTGCAGCGCGTCCACCGTCCGCGCGGACGTCACCACGAGCCAGTCCCAGTGCTCGGCGAAGGCTGCTGCGAACGCCGTGACCGGCAGGGGCTGTCGCCGGGTGAACTCCGCCTGCACGACGTCGGCCCCCGCCTCGGCGAGCGCCTCCGCCGTACCTGACGGTGCCCGCCGGGGCATCAGCACGGTCCGCCCGGCCATCGGCTTCGGCCTGCTCGCGGCGAGCTCGACCAGCTCGGCGGCCCCGGCGTCCAGCAGTTGCCCGGCCACCCGGCGACCCACCACCTCGGCATCCGCTTCGGTCGCCGGCCCGTCGTCGTGCACGCGGAGCTGGCGCGAGCCGTCCAGGCTGACCACCGTGGCCGTGAGCAGAACCCTCCCCTCGGAGACCACGGCGTGGGCGGCCACCGGCGCCGCGCACCCGGCCTCCAGCCGCGCCAGTACGGCCCGCTCGGCCAGCGAGCACAGCCGAGTCGGCAGGTCGTCCAGGGCGGCGAGCGCCTCCTGAAGCTCGGCCGGGGCATCCGCGCGGCACTCCACCGCGAGCGCGCCCTGGGCCGGAGCCGGCAGGAACTCCTCCGGGTCAAGCCGCTCGGTGATCGCTGCCTCCAGCCCGAGGCGCCGCAGTCCCGCCGCCGCGAGCACCACCGCGTCCAGGTCATCGCCCGCCCGGCGCAGCCGTGTCTCCACGTTGCCCCGGATCGCGACCACCGCCAGGTCGGGACGCCGGGCCAGCACCTGCGCCGCCCGGCGTGGTGAGCCGGTGCCCACCCGGGCACCGGAGGGCAGGCCTTCGAGGTCGAGCCCGTCGCGGGCACAGAGCGCGTCCGCCGGGTCCTCCCGTGGCGGCACCGCGCCCAGCACCAGCCCATCCGCGGGCGCGGTCGGCAGGTCCTTGAACGAGTGGACGGCGAGATCGGCCTCCCCGGCCAGCACCGCCGCGCGCACCGCTCCGACGAACACCCCGGTACCACCGAGGCTCGCCAGCGGCGCGGTCGAGACGTCGCCGTGCGTGGTCACCTTCACCAGCTCGACCTCGTGGCCCAGCGCGCGCAGCGCGTCCGCCACGGTGCCCGACTGGGTCCACGCGAGCGCCGACCCTCGCGTGGCCAGGCGGATCCTCACCGCGGTGGGTCCTGTGCGACGCCGGCCACGACGGGCGCCTCGCGGCGCGGGTTCGCACAGCAGCCGGCGAAGCAGAACTGTCCTGGTCCCGGCTCCGGCGATCCCGTCCGCAGCTCGGTCGCGATCCGGGCGGCCAGCGCGGCCACGAACGCTGGGTGCGTGCCCACCGTGGGGGTGCGCACCAGCCGGACGCCCAGCTCGGCGGCGGTCTCCTGTGCCTGGGTGTCCAGATCCCAGATCACCTCCATGTGGTCGGAGATGAACCCGATCGGCACCAGCACCACGTCCGTGGCTCCGGCAGCCGCGAACTCCCGCAACGCATCGTTGACGTCCGGCTCCAGCCACGGCATCGTCGGCGGGCCACTGCGGGACTGGAAGACCAGGTCCCACGGCTTGGTCACGCCCGTGGCGGCGGCGATCCCGTCCGCCACCTGAGTGGCCACCCGCCGGTGCTGGGCCACGTAGCCGTCCCCGGAGGGCCCGGCGGTGTGAGCCATCGGCGTGGGGATCGAGTGCGTGGTAAACACCAGCCGCGTGCTGTCCGCGGCCAGGTCGAGGTCGGCCGGCAGGCAGCCCAGCAGCAGCTCCGTGATCGTGGCGGCGAACGCCGGCAGGTCGAAGAACGGCCCCAGCTTGCGCACGTCCAGCTGCAACCCCGTCGACTCCAGCGCCAGGCCCAGGTCCTCGCGGTACTGCCGGCAGCTCGAGTAGCCGGAGTAGGCAGAGGTCGCGACCGCCAGCACCCTGCGATGCCCGCGTCCGGCCAGGTCGGCCAGGACGTCGGGCACGAACGGCGGTGAGTTGCGGTTCGCCAGCGCTGTCTCCACCGGCACGCCCTCAGCCGCCAGCGCGGCGGCGATAGCTGCCTGCAGCGCCCGGTTCTGCGCGTTGATCGGGCTCACCCCGCCCAGCGTGAAGTAGTGCTGGCCCACCTCGACCAGTCGTTCCTTCGGGATGCCGCGGCCCGCGGTCACCCGCTCCAGGAACGGCACCACCTCCTCGGTGCCCTCCGGGCCTCCGAAGCCCAGCAGCACCACCGCGTCGTAGGCGAGGGCTGTGGTCACCGCAGCACCCTCGGTAGGTCGGAGGGAGCGATCCGGTGGCCGGTGTAGAACGGGATCTCCACCCGGACGTGCCGCCGGGCCTCGGTCGCGCGCAGGTGGCGCATCAGGTCGGTGAGGTCGACGAGCTCGTCCGCCTCGAGCGCGAGCAGCCACTCGTAGTCGCCCAGGGCGAATGCGGCGACGGTGTTGCTGGAGACCTGCGGGTAGTCCCGGCCCTTCAGGCCGTGGTCGGCCAGCATCTCCCTGCGCTCGTCCTCGGGAAGCACGTACCACTCGTACGAGCGGACGAACGGGTAGACCGTCAGCCAGGTCTTCGGCGCGACCCCGCGCAGGAACGCCGGGGAGTGCTCGCGGCTGAACTCGGCCTGCCGGTGCACGCCGAACGCCGACCAGACCAGTTCGACCGCGCCGCCGAAGGCCTCCTGCTGGAAGCGACGCTCGGCCTCCTGCAGGTCGGACGGGGAACTGCCGTGCAGCCACGCCAGCACGTCGGCGTCCGCGGGCATCCCGTGTACGTCATAGAGGCCGCGGGTGGTGACGCCGGTGTCGGCCAGGGCGTCGAGGAGGGACTGGGTCGCGGAGGCGACGTTGCCGGGAGCCGGCGCGCGCCGCGCGAACACGGCGTAGGCGGTGTAGAAGACCTCTTCGGGGGCTGGTGTCTCGCTCATGAGCCGACCTTAGCCCGCCCGGCGGAAACCCGATCGAGTGCCAGGCCAGCCTGTCGCCGGCCGTCGGCCACGCAGTCCGGGACACCGACTCCACGCAGCGCCGAACCCGCCACCCGCCACGCGGGCAGGTGCGCCAGACCTGCCTCGGTCTCGGCGACCCGGGCGAGGTGTCCTACGGTGTACTTCGGCATCACGCCCGGCCATCGGGCCACCCGGGTCAGTTCCGGCTCGCGGGAGGCGCCGAGCACCTCGCCGACGTGCCGCACCACCGCGTCGAGCAGGACCTGATCCTCCGCGTGGGCGATCGCGCCCAGCCGCTCGGGCACGAAGGCGCGGATCAGAACGGTGCCGTCGGCAGCCCGTCCGGCCCATTTCGCGGAACTCACCGTGACCCCGCTGATCGGAGCAGGACCCGCCTCCAGCCAGCCGTGCGAAACCACCGGTGTGCCGAAGGCCGAAGCGGGGTACGCGAGGGTCACGACGGTGGAGGTGGCCAGTGACACCCGGGAGACTGCCGAAGCGGACTCCGGTGCCGGCCCCGCCAGGAGCGCTGCCGAACTGGCCACCCCACCGGCCAGCACCACCGCGTCCACGGACTCGACCGAGCCATCACTGAGCACGGCCCGCGCGCCACCGGCCCCGGTCGGACGCAGCTCGTCCACTCTGACGCCCAGGCGCAGGTCCGCCCCCCGCTCGCGGAGCCGGGACGCGACCGCGTCCACGAGGCTGCCCAGGCCGCCCCGCAGGGTCCGGAACGGTGAACCCGGTCCGCGGCCCGCCGCGCGCACCTTCCGGCCGGCGGCCAGAGCGGCCAGCATCAGGCTGCGGTGCGTCGCCTCGTCCACTCGCAGGGACGGCAGCACCGCGTCGAGGCTCAGCTCGTCGACGCTCGCCCCATAGATGCCGCCCACCATCGGATCGGCGAACCGGCGCACGATCCCGCCGCCGAGCCGCTTGCGCAGGAAGGCGCCGATCGCGACGTCCTCGCCGTCGCGCAGTTGCCTCGGCAGCACCAGGTCCAGCCCGGCGCGCAGCTTGTCGAGCGGCGAGAGGATGCCCGTGGTGACGAACGGGCCGAGCCGGGTTGGCAGCACCATGCCCATCCCCGACGGCAGCGGACGCAGCCTCCCGCGGGAGCGCAGGTACACCACCCGCGCGCCGGAGGTGCCGATCACCTCCTCGCCGAGCCCGACCTCTTCGGCCAGCCGGATGGCGGCCGGCCGGTAGCTGACGAACGAGTCAGGGCCGTGTTCGATCAGCAGGTCGTCGACCACCTCGGTGTGCAGCTTGCCGCCCAGGCGGTCGGACGCCTCGACGAGCAGCACCTCGGCCGGCCCGCGGCCATCACGGCCGAGAACCGCCTCCCATGCTGCGGCGAGACCGGTGATCCCGCCGCCGACGACCAGCAGCCTCACCGGGGGAACGCCGCGTCGGGCTTCGGCACGTAGGGGCACAACGGGTCGGACTCCAGCGGGTCGCCCGTCCACGCGTAGGCCCGGGCGCGCGAGCCGCCGCACCAGTCGTGGTACTCGCAAGCGCCACAGCGTCCCTTGAACTGGTCCGGGTCGCGCAGTGCACGCATCAGGGGCTCGTCGCGGTAGAGCTCGACCAGCGAGCGTTCCTTCACGTTCCCGACGTTCACCGGAAGGAAGCCGGACGGGGTGACGTCGCCCAGGTTCGAGATGAACACGATGCCGTTGCCGTCGCGGATGCCGAAGGAGCGCGACATCGGCAGCGCCTCGACCTCGTCGGCGGTCTTGCCTGCGCGCAGCAGGGGCGCCGCCATCAGCCGCCGGAAGTGCATGGCCTCTGTGGTCTTGACCCGGAACGGCGCCTCCCGGTTCGTCTTCGCCGCCCAGAGCAGCCAGCGTTCGGCGTCGCCGGGGGAGAGCTCGGTGAGTTCGGAGCCGCGCCCGATCGAGATCAGGAAGAACAGGCTCCACTGCATCAGGGTGTGTTCGCTCAGGAGCTCGTAGACGGCGGGCAGGTCAGCTGCGGTCGAGGCCGTGACCAGCGTGTTGACCTGGACCGGCAGTCCGGCTTCCGCGGCGATGTCCAGCGCCTCGATGGTGGCGTCGAAGGTGCCCGGCACCATCCGGACCCCGTCGTGATAGGCCGCGGTCGAGCCGTCCAGCGACAACGAGATCGCCTGGATGCCCACTTCCTTCATCCAGAAGATCCGCTCGCGGGTGAGCAGCGGTGTCACCGCGGGGGCCAGGGAGACCCCGATGCCGCGCTCGCTCGCCGCCGCGACCAGTTCGGGCAGGTCGGGACGGCGCAGGGGGTCGCCTCCGGTCATCACCACGTGGGGCAGCGCCTCGCCCGGGCCGGCGAAGCCGAGCAGGTCATCCAGCAGCCTGATCGCCTCCGCGGTGCTGAGCTCGCCCGGCATCGGGTCGGGCATCGCGGTCGCGCGGCAGTGCCGGCAGGCGAGCCCGCAGGCGTTGGTGAGTTCCCAGTAGACGATCATCGGGGCACGGTTGTACGCCCACCCGTCCGGCTTCACCGAGCCGATGCCGTGTGAGGGACGGGCGGTGGCGGTGGGATGTGGCATGTCAGGACTCCTGCGGAGGGATCGAGTGCACCAGCTCGACGAGCCTGGTGAGGGTGTCCGGGTCGGTTTCGGGCGGCACGCCGTGTCCGAGATTGAACACGTGGCCGGGCGCGGCGGCGCCGCGCCGGACGACGTCGCGTGCGGCAGCTTCCAGCGTGGGCCAGTCCGCGGCCAGAAGCGCGGGATCGAGGTTGCCCTGCAGCGGGACGGTGCCGCCGAGGAGCGCGTTCGCCTCGTCGAGCCCGATGTCGGAGGCCACGCCGACCACGTCGGCGCCCGCGGCGAGCAGGTCCGGCAGGAGATCGCGCGTGGCCGTCCCGAAGTGGACGCGCGGCACGCCGAGGTCGGTGACGGCGGAGAAGACCGCCGCCGAGTGCGGCTGGACGGCAGCCCGGTACTCGGCGGGGGACAGCCGCCCCACCCACGAGTCGAACAACTGGATGGCGGACGCGCCGGCCTCGACCTGGGCACGCAGGAAGGCGGTGGTGAGGCCGGCCACCCAGGCCAGCAGCCGGTGCCAGGTGTCGGGGTCGGACGCGAGCAGGGCGCGGGTCGCGGGCAGCTCGCGGTTCGGCCGGCCCTCGACCAGGTAGGACGCCAGCGTGAACGGGGCTCCGGCGAACCCGATCAGCGGCACAGCTCCCAGTTCGGCCACGGACAGCGCCACGCCGTCCCGTACCGGGGCGAGCGCCGCCGGGTCGAGTTCGGGCAGGCCCGCCACGTCGGCGGGCGTCCGGACCGGGCTGTCCAGCACGGGTCCCACCCCGGCCACGATCTCGACGCCGACCCCGGCGAGCCGCAGCGGCACCACGATGTCGGAGAAGAAGATGCCGGCGTCCACGTCGTGCCGGCGAACCGGCTGACAGGTGATCTCCGCGGCCAGTTCGGGATCCAGGCAGGCCTGGAGCATCGATGTTCCCTCGCGCAACCTCCGGTACTCGGGCAACGAGCGCCCTGCCTGTCGCATGAACCAGACCGGACGCCGCGCCACGGGCCGGCCGCGGTACGCCTCCAGCAGCGGTGCCGCGGTGGTGGTCACACTCACGCCTGCGCCTCGACACCGGTCTCGATGTCGATCCCGAAGAGGGTGTGCAGTGCGTGTGAGTAGTCGGCGAGTTCACCGGTGCGGGCCAGCTCGGCGGCGCGCAGTGACGGCGTGTGCAGCAGCGCGTTGGACACCCGGCGCAACGAATGGGCGACCGCGGCAGCGGTCTCGGCGTCGTAGCGGCGGTTGGCCGTCTCGATCTCGCGTTCGATGAACTGGCTGACGTGGGCGCGGATGGCCGTCACCGCCGGGGTGGCCTGGCGTCCCTGTTCGAGGTGCAGGTAGGTCTCGACGCCGCGGGCGACGAGATCGCGGGCGGCGAGCACGGCGGCGGTCTGCTCCGACGGTGCGTGCGCCCCGACCTCCTCGAGGTCGATCAGGTCGACGTTCACGAGGACCTGGGCGGCCGGCTCGACGTCGCCCGACAGCGAGAGGTCAAGGACCGGCAGCAGGGCCGCGTCGGGCTGGCGTGCCGTGGCCAGCAGTCCGGCGGTCACCACCGGGCCGGTCGTCCGTTCTCCGCCGCTGCAGGTGACCAGCAGGTCCGCGGACCCGACCGCGGCGGCCAGTTCGTCGACCGGCACCGCCTGGACCGGGTGGGTCGCGGCGAACCGCTCGGCGCGGCCGCTGGGGGAGTACACCCGGATGTCGGCGCAGCCGAGGCGTTCCAGCGTCGCGGTGACCACGCGGGCGTAGCTGCCGGTGCCGATCACCAGCGCGCGGCGTCCGGCCACGGGGAAGTGCCGCTGCTCGACCAGCGCCAGGCCGACCCGGGCGATCGAGCGCCCGGCCGCGCCGAGGTCGGTCTCGCTGCTGACCGCCTTCGCCGTGGTGAGCGCGGCGTGGAAGAGCCGGTGCAGGGCTGCGCTCGCGCGGGTGTCCGAGGCACGCAGCGCCTCACGCACCTGCCCGATGATCTCGGCCTCGCCGACCACCATGGAGTCCAGCCCGCTCGCGACCTCGAGCAGGTGCTGCACGGCGGCCTGGCCGGCGTACACCTCGAACTCGTTGACGAGGTTGCGGTGGGGCTCGGGCAGGGCGTCGCGAACGGAGCCGAGTACGGTCTCGAGGCCGGCGTGGAAGGCCTCGGACTCGAAGTACAGCTCGAACCGGTTGCACGTGTTCAGCAGCACGAAGCCGGGCAGCCCGGCGGCGTCCAGCGCCTCGATGACGGGCGTGGACGCCTCACTGAGACGCGCCAGGTCCTCGAGTGGCACGAGGTGGTGACTCAGTCCGATGGCGGTGACGGGCACGCCGTGAATGGTAACCCTCGTCCGGGGCTCCCGGTCCCCACTTGAGGGAACCTTGATCCCGACTTGACTGAGGCTTGGGTGGAATATTCATTCGAGATACGGCATAGTCATTCCTATGACGATCAAGGTCGCGGTGGCGGGCGCCACCGGCTACGCAGGCGGCGAGGCGCTCCGGCTGCTGCTCGGGCACCCCGAGGTGGAGATCGGCGCGCTGACCGCCGGTTCGAATGCCGGTACGCCGCTGCTGTCCCACCACCCGCACCTGACCCCGCTCGCCGACCGCATGGTGACCGAGACCACGGCGGCCAACCTGGAGGGCCACGACGTGGTCTTCCTCGCGCTGCCGCACGGGCACTCGGCGGCCGTCGCGGCCCAACTGGGGCCCGAGGTGCTCGTGGTGGACGCCGGTGCGGACCATCGGTTGGTCGATCCGGCGCAGTGGCAGAAGTTCTACGGCAGCGAGCACGCGGGCACGTGGCCCTACGGCCTCCCCGAACTGCCCGGCCAGCGCCAGGTGCTCTCCGCCACCCGGCGGATCGCCGTCCCCGGCTGCTACCCGACCTCGGTGACCCTCGCCCTGCTGCCGGCGCTCACCGGTGGACTGGTCACCGGACGCGACGTGGTCGCCGTCGCGGCCAGCGGCACCTCCGGCGCAGGCAAGTCGCTGAAACCGAACCTGCTCGGCGCGGAGGTGATGGGCTCGGCCAGTGCCTACGGCGTAGGCGGCGTGCACCGGCACGTGCCGGAGATGCTGCAGAACTTCGCGCTGCTCGGCGCGGCGGACCCGACGATCTCCTTCACGCCGGTGCTTGCGCCGATGGCGCGCGGCATCCTCGCCACGGTGACCGCACCGCTGGCGTCCGAGGTGCATGTGGACGTCGTCCGCTCGACCTATGAGGCCGCCTACGGCGACGAGCCGTTCATCACCTTGCTGCCCGCGGGCATGTGGCCGCAGACCCAGTCGGTCATCGGCTCGAACGCCGTGCACGTGCAAGTCACGGTCGACGAGGGCGCCGGACGCCTGGTCGCCGTTGCCGCGCTGGACAACCTGACCAAGGGCACCGCGGGCGGTGCCGTCCAGTCCATGAACCTCGCCCTCGGGCTGCCCGAGACCCTGGGCCTGACCACGATCGGAGTTGCGCCATGAATCACCCCACCAAGTCCTTCTCCTCCGCTGAGTTCCCCCGAACACCTCTGCGGGGACCCCGATCGAACACCCCACAGAGTTCTTCTCCTCCGCTGAGCTCCCCCGAACACCTCTGCGGGGGCCCCGAATGAGCGTCACCGCTGCCAAGGGATTCACCGCTGCCGGCGTCACCGGGGGAATCAAGGCCTCCGGCAAGCCGGACCTTGCCCTCGTCGTCAACCAGGGCCCGGACGCGCACGCAGCGGCGGTCTTCACGTCCAACCGGTTCACCGCCGCGCCCGTGGTGTGGTCGAAGCAGGCGGTGGCGGACGGCCGGCTCGCCGCCGTCGTGCTGAACTCCGGCGGCGCCAACGCCTGTACCGGATCGGCCGGGCTCGCCGACGCCAGGCAGATGGCCGAGTGGGCCGGAGCCGAGGTCGGCTGTGCGAGCGGGGACGTCGCGGTCTGCTCGACCGGCCTGATCGGGGAGCGGCTGCCGATGGACGCCGTCCTGAACGGCATCCAGCTCGCCGCGCAGGACCTCTCCACGAGCGGTGGGCCCTCGGCTGCCGAGGCCATCTGCACGACCGACACGGTCTCGAAGCAGGCGGTGCACACCTCCCCCGACGGCTGGGTGATCGGCGGCATGGCCAAGGGCGCCGGCATGCTCGCGCCCGCGCTGGCAACGATGCTGGTAGTGATCACGACCGACGCCGTGGTCGAGCCGGCCGCGCTTGACGCTGCGCTGCGTACCGCCACCGGCTTCACGTTCGACCGCACCGATTCCGACGGGTGCATGTCCACCAACGACACCGTGATCCTCCTGTCCTCCGGCGCGTCGGGGGTGGTCCCGCAGGACGCCGAGTTCTCCGAGGCACTCACCGCCGTGTGTGCGGACCTGGCCAGGCAGCTGATCTCCGATGCGGAGGGTTCGGCGCACGACATCCAGGTTCAGGTGGAGGGCGCCGCCACCGAGGCGGACGCGCTCGCGGTCGCCCGCGCGATCGCCCGCAGCAACCTGTTCAAGTGCGCCATCTTCGGCAACGACCCGAACTGGGGCAGGGTGCTCGCCTCCGCGGGCACGGTGGACGCCGACTACGACCCCGAGCACGTGGACGTCGCCTTCAACGGCGTCCGGGTGTTCGTGGACGGGCAGCTCGGCGCGGACCGCTCAGGCGTCGACCTCACCGGACGTGACGTGCTGGTCGAGCTGCACCTGCACGCGGGCGAGGCGTCGGCCGCGATCTGGACCAACGACCTCACCTACGACTACGTCAAAGAGAACGCGGAGTACTCCACATGAGCGATGCGGCGAGCAAGGCGGCCATCCTGATCGAAGCCCTGCCGTGGCTGGAGCGCTACGTCGGGAAGACCATCGTGGTGAAGTACGGCGGAAACGCCATGGTCGACGACGCGCTGAAGTCCGCCTTCGCCCAGGACATCGTCTTCCTGCGCACGGTCGGGGTGAAGCCGGTGGTCGTGCACGGCGGAGGGCCGCAGATCTCGTCGATGCTGTCCCGGCTGGGCATCGCCAGCGAGTTCCGCGGCGGGCTACGGGTGACCACCCCCGAGGCGATGGACGTGGTCCGAATGGTGCTGATGGGGCAGGTGAACCGGGAACTGGTCGGCCTGCTGAACGCTCACGGCCCGCTCGCGGTCGGTCTGTCCGGAGAGGACGCAGGCCTGCTCACCGCAGAGCGGAAGGGCATCGAGCTCGACGGCGAGGAGGTCGACCTCGGCCTGGTCGGAGAGGTCGCAGAGGTCAACCCCGGCGCGGTGGTCGACCTGATCAACGCGGGCCGGATTCCTGTGGTCGCCACGGTCGCGCCCGACGAGATCGGCCAGGTGCACAACGTGAATGCCGACACCGCCGCGGGGGCGCTGGCTGCGGCGCTGGGCGCAGAACGGCTCGTGGTGCTCACCGACGTGGAGGGCCTCTACCGTGACTGGCCCAACTCCACCGAGGTGATCCGCCAGATCGCCGTGGACGATCTGGCCGCCATGCTGCCGAGCCTCGCGTCCGGGATGATCCCGAAGATGGAGGCCTGCCTCCAGGCCGTGCGGGCGGGCGTCCCCAAGGCCACCGTGATCGACGGCCGGGTGCCGCACTCCCTGCTGCTGGAGATCTTCACCGACGAGGGGGTGGGCACGATGGTGCTCGGGCCCTCCTACAAGGCACTCTCGTGAGTATCGCGGCAACCGGGGGCAGCCAGGCCGAGCTCACCGTCCGCTACGCCCACGCGCTGATGAACACCTTCGGAGCGCCGAAGCGGGTGTTCGTGAGGGGCGAGGGTGTGCACCTGTGGGACGCGGACGGCAACCGCTACCTCGACCTGCTCGCGGGGCTGGCCGTGAACGCGCTCGGTCACGCCCATCCCCAGGTGCTCGGCGCGATCTCCGCGCAGCTGTCCACGCTCGGCCACGTGTCGAACTTCTTCGCCACGCCCACGCAGATCGCGCTGGCCGAGCGGCTGGCGGGCTTCACCACGGTGAACGACCCCGGCCGTGAGGCCCGGGTGTTCTTCACCAACTCCGGCACCGAGGCCAACGAGGCCGGGTTCAAGATCACCCGGATGACCGGGCGCACGAAGCTGATCGCGATGGACGGATCCTTCCATGGCCGCAGCCTGGGCGCGCTGGCGCTCACGTCGAACCCGAAGTACCGCGAGCCGTTCGAGCCGCTGCCCGGCGTGGTCGAGTTCGTGCCCTATGGGGACGCCGAGGCGCTGGCCGCCGCGCTGGACGAGACCGTCGCCGCGGTGATCGTGGAGCCGATCCAGGGCGAGAACGGGGTCGTCGAACCCCCGTCGGGCTTCCTGGCCCAGGCGCGCGAGCTCACCGCGTCCGTGGGCGCCCTGCTCTGGATCGACGAGGTGCAGACCGGCATCGGCCGCTGCGGGGCCTGGCTGGCCAGCAGCGACTCCGGCGTCACCGCCGACATCGTCACGTTCGCCAAGGGGCTCGGCAACGGCTTCCCGGTCGGCGCCTGCGTGGCGACGGGCGCCGCGGCGTCCCTGCTCGGGCCGGGCTCGCACGGAACCACGTTCGGCGGGAACCCGGTGGCGGCGGCCGCCGGGCTCGCCGTGCTGAACATCATCGAGCGGGACGGCCTGCTGGAGCGGGTCACTGCGGCGGGGGAGCGGTTGGCGTCCCGGGTCATGGCCCTCGGCCATCCTCAGGTCACGGCCGTCCGAGGCCGGGGCCTGTTGCGCGGCGTGGTGCTCGCCGACCCGATCGCGCCGGCTGTCGCGGACGCCGCGCTCGATGCGGGCTTCGTGATCAACGCGCCCCGGCCGAACGTGCTGCGGCTCGCCCCGCCCCTGGTGATCAGCGACGCCGACCTGGACCGCTTCGTCGCCGCCCTGCCCGGCTTCCTCGACGGCGCCTCGACATGACCGAGCAGCGCACGCCCGTGACGAAGTCGGCCCGGCAGTCCCGGATCGGGGAGCTGATCGAGCGCGAGCCGGTTCGCAGCCAGAGCGAGCTCGCGGCCCGTCTGGCGGACGACGGGATCGTCGTCTCGCAGGGCACACTCAGCAAGGATCTCCTCGAACTGGGCGCGGTGCGGGTGCGCACGTCCAGCGGCGAACTCGCCTACGCCCTGTTGGCCGGCGAGCACGACCCCGGGAGCCCCGCGGCGGAGGCCAGGCTGGCCCGGTTGTGCGGAGAGCTGCTGCTGTCGGCGGAGGGCTCGGCGAACCTCGCCGTGCTCCGGACCCCACCCGGCGCGGCGCAGTTCTTCGCGTCCGCGATCGACAAAGTGGGCTGGAACTCCGTGCTCGGTACGATCGCCGGCGACGACACCGTGGTGATCGTCACCCGCGCCGCCGACGGGGGCGCCGCGATGGCCGAGGCGTTCCTCGGGTTGCACACGAGCTGAATCCCGTCGTCCCGGCCCGGCCGGGAATCCCCGAAAGGACAGAAATGACTGGCACGGACAGCGGACGGCTGTGGGGCGGCCGGTTCGCCGGCGGCCCGGCGGAGGCGATGTTCGCCCTCAGCAAGTCGACCCAGTTCGACTGGCGGCTGGCCCGGCACGACCTCGCCGGCTCGACGGCGCACGCGACCGCGCTGTATGCGGCAGGCCTGCTCACCGGCGACGAGTACGCCGCGATGGTCGCTGGGCTGGAGGCGCTCGACGCGGATGTCGCATCCGGCGCCTTCACCGCCGCCGAGACCGACGAAGACGTCCACGGTGCCCTCGAACGCGGCCTGATCGAGCGGGTCGGGCCCGAACTCGGCGGACGGCTGCGGGCCGGGCGCTCGCGCAACGACCAGATCGCCACCCTGATCCGGGCCTACCTTCGGGATGCGAACGCCGTCCTGGCGGGCGATCTGCGCGCGCTGGTCGAGGCGCTCGCCGGCCAGGCGGAGGCGAACCTCGGCGCGATCATGCCGGGTCGTACGCACCTGCAGTCGGCCCAGCCGGTGCTGCTCAGCCACCACCTGCTCGCCCACGCCTGGCCGCTGGTGCGCGACCTGCAGCGGCTGCGTGACCTGGACGCCCGGCTCGCGGTCAGCCCGTACGGCTCCGGTGCCCTCGCAGGCACCTCCCTTGGCCTCGATCCCGAACTGGTGGCGCGCGAGCTCGGCTTCGCCTCGTCGGTGCCGAACAGCATCGACGGGACAGCCGCGCGCGACCTGGTCGCGGAGGAGACCTACGTGCTCGCCCAGATCGGGGTGGACCTGTCCCGGCTCAGCGAGGACGTGATCCTGTGGTGCACCCACGAGTTCGGCTTCGCCACCCTCGACGACGCGTGGTCCACCGGGTCGAGCATCATGCCGCAGAAGAAGAACCCCGACGTCGCCGAGCTCGCCCGCGGCAAGGCCGGCCGCCTGATCGGCAACCTCGCCGGACTGCTCGCCACCTGCAAGGGGCTGCCGCTGGCCTACAACCGCGACCTGCAGGAGGACAAGGAGCCGGTCTTCGACAGTCTCGACCAGCTACGGGTGCTGCTGCCGGCCGTGACCGGCATGGTGGCCACTCTCACATTCCATCCGGACCGCATGGCAGCGCTGGCGCCCCGCGGCTTCTCGCTGGCCACCGACGTGGCCGACTGGCTGGTGCGGCAGCGCGTTCCCTTCGCACGGGCCCACGAGATCGCGGGTGCCTGCGTGAAGTACTGCGAGGCGAGGGGACAGGAGCTCTCCGAGCTGACCCCGGCCCAGCTCGCGGAGATCTCGCCCGAGTTGGCTCCCGAGGTGCTCGGCGTGCTCACGATCGAGGGCTCGGTCGCATCCCGCAGCGGCCGCGGCGGCACCGCGCCCGACCAGGTGCGTGCCCAGCTCGAGGAGCTGAGGACGGCCGTGGACGGCCTCGCCCCGCAGGCCTAGCCGTCCCTGCCCGGCCCGACCACGCCGTGGTCGTAGGCGATCACGACGAGCTGCGCGCGGTCCCGCGCGTCGAGCTTGGTGAGCAAGCGGCTCACGTGGGTCTTCACGGTGGCGTAGCTGATCGCCAGTTGCGCCGCGATCTCCGCGTTGCTGCGCCCGCTCGCGACCGCGCGGAGCACCTCGAGCTCCCGATCGGTGAGGTCGGGCAGGTTCCGGTCCATGCCCGGCGACGGAGCGGTCCGGCGGAACTCCTCGATCAGGCGGCGGGTGGCGTGCGGGGCGAGCAGTCCCTCGCCGGCCGCGACCGTGCGGAGCGCGTCCACCAGGCGCTGGGGCTCGGTGTCCTTGGGGAGGAACCCGCTCGCTCCGGCACGGATCGCGGCGAACACGTTCTCGTCGTGGTCGAAGGTGGTGAGGATCAGGATCCTCGACCCGGCGGTGGCGGGGTCGGCGGCCAGGCGACGGGTCGCCTCGAGGCCGTCGATTCCCGGCATCCTGATGTCCATCATGATCACGTCGGGGCGGAGATCGCGGACCAGCCTGACCGCGGCGAGGCCGTCCGATGCCTCGCCCACCACCTCGAAGTCGGGCTCGTGCCGAAGCAGCACAGCCAGCCCGCTGCGGATCAGCGCCTCGTCGTCGGCGATCACCACCGTGATCATCAGCGGACCTCCTCCGGCCGCGGGATCGAGACGACGACCTCGTAGCCGCCCCCGGCACGGTCGCCCGCGTGCAGCGCGCCGTCCCAGATCGACACCCTCTCCCGCATGCCGACCTGTCCGGCGCCCGGCGCCGTCCCCGGTGCCGCGCCGCGGCCGTCGTCGGTGATGCTGAGCACCAGGCGGTCCGCGGCGTAGTGGACGCGGACGAGGGCGGTTCGTGCGCGAGCGTGGCGGACGACGTTCGTGAGCGACTCCTGGACGATCCGGTAGACGGTGAGGCCGAGCGCCCGGCTGACCGGCCACGGGTCGCCCGAGCGCTCGATGGAGACCGCGAGGGTGGTATCGGAGACCTCGGCCACGAGCCGATCGAGGTCCGCCAGGCCGGGGGTCGGCTCGAGACTCTCCTCGGGATTGCGCAGTGCGCCGAGGATCTGGCGCACCTCGTGCAGTGAGGCCCGGCTGCGATCGGCGATGGCGAGCAGGGACGAGCGCGCCTCCTCGGGATCGGAGAGCGCGACCCGGGCGCCGACGCCGGCCTGCAGGGCGATCACGCCCAGCGAGTGGCCCACCACATCGTGCAGTTCCCGCGCGATCCGGAGGCGCTCCTCGCTCGCCGCGGAACGGGCCACCTCGGCCTGTGCCCGCTCGGCGAGCTCGGCCCGCTCGCCCTCGACCCGCACCGCGTCGCGGTGCGACCTGATCGCCCGCCCCAGGGCGAAGGAGCCGACGAACAGGGCCAGGTTGGTCGCCGCGGCCGGCCCGGTCATCCGTTCCGGCGCGAACGCCGCCACGGCCACCAGAAGCACGAGGCAGAAGACCGCCGCGGCCACGGTGGCCGGCGTCCCCTGCTGGGCGGCGACGGTGTAGGCGGCCAGGAACAGCGCCGAACCGATCACGGCCGTGTCCTGTCCGAGCACGATCAGCGTTGTGACCAGAAGCCCTGCCGCGATCAGCACCGCCAGGGGCGCGGCCCTGCGCAGGCAGTAGGGGGCCGCGGCGGCCGCGAGCAGTGCGATCAGCCAGGGCTCCGGCGGCGGGGTTCTCCCGGCGCCGGCGGCCAGCAGGGATCCTGCAAGGACGCCGAGCGCCAGGACCGAGTCCAGGAGCCGCGGGTGCGCGTTGTCGAGACGCTGCAGGTCCTGCCAGGTGATCACGGCCACCAGCCTCCCAACTGCACCCGGCGCCCCACAATCGTCCCGGGAATGAATGAGGGCTACATCCTGGGACGGAGGCGGGCGCCCACACGCTCCCCGGGAACGAGCGGGAATCGCGTCCCGGGCCCGACGCGGACCGGCGGTGTCCGGCGGGAGCATCGGGGCATGACCTCAGCTGTGAAGATCCCCATCCCCACGTCCCCTTCTTCCGCGTCGTCCCGTCCCCGGTTCGCCTGGGCGATCAGCCTCTCGCTGGCCGCCGCCCTCGGCGCCACCTGGGGCCTGGTGGAGCCTCGCGGTCCGGTCACGGGCGCGCAGGCCGTGCTCGTCATGGTCTCGACCGCGCTCCTCGGCTGGTTGGGTGGCCGCTGGACCGCCAGCAGGGCAGCGGCCGCCCTGCTCCCGCCGGCCTTCCTGCTCGGATTCGAGCTCGCCCGCCGCACCAGCGGCCTGCCCACCGTCGCCCCGTTCGATCCCGGCTCGGAGTTCGGTCTGCTCGCGATCGCATTGGGCCGTGTCGTCCCGTGGCTGCTGGCGGGGGTTCCGCTCGTCGTCGGCGCAGGGTGGGGGAGCCGGCGGGTGCAGCCACGCCGACCGGTCGCCCTGGTGGCCGGGTCCGCCGCGCTGGCCCTGCTGGCGGGTTGGCTGGTGGTCCCTCCGGTGCCGAACCCCGTGCACACGGCCGGAGGCTTCGCCGAGCTCGCACCGGTGGAGCTGGGCGGCCACCGGCAGTGGATCGAGATCCGGGGCACAGACCGGCGCAACCCCGTCCTGCTCTATCTCAGCGGCGGACCGGGTCAGAGCGACCTTGCCTTCTCCCGCGTGATTCTCGAGCCACTCCTGGACGATGTGACGATCGTAGACTGGGACCAGCGGGGTACCGGGAAGTCGTACCCCGCGCTCGACGAGGGCAGCCTGACGCTCGATCGGGCGGTCGGCGACGTCGTCGAGCTCGCCCGCCACCTGACCCTCAGGTTCGGGCAGCCCCGTGTCTACCTGCTCGGGGAGTCCTGGGGAAGCATCCTGGGCG